>JAYTSW010000100.1:0-2398 GCA_043745425.1 Sphingobacteriaceae bacterium
TTTAATACAACTGGCACCAAATAAATAAATTGTACAAATGCCCGGATTTGCGCCTGCGGCGGCATGGCAGTTAACGAACAGGGCTTTGCGATGTTGGGGGATTTGAAAAATGTCAAGCCCGGAACCGCTGCCGATTGAAAAACAAATGTACAAGATAACAACCAAAAGCCCATAGATGCTTGTCCTGCCCGAACTACTGCTGCTATGTTGCTAATGATGAAGATGACAACGTCAAGCCCCAATATAGCAAAACCCCATGTTGTGTGTAGCCCTTATTGTTGTTCGATAATTTGCGGTTCAAAAAGTTGAACTCCTTTATCACGAATAACAACTAAAGAGTCTGCAAATTCAGATACAATGTAATTTCTAATTTTATTTCCTTCCTTTCCAGCCAATTCACCTTGATAGGCTGTAAGTAAATCTGTAAATTTTTTGAAGTTCTCAAACTCTTGTTTAAGCTTTTCAGTATTCTCATACCTATCCTTAAAAAAGTTTCGCAGAAAATGTAAAGTTTGACTGTCTGCTTTTTTTATGTTTTCTAATAGTGTTTCAGGAGGGATATAATTAAGAAATGGATAGTATGAAAGATGAAATTGAAAATTGTTATCCGTCCTGTATTGATTTTGAAATTCAGTTGGGCTGGTTGTCAGTAAGTCCGCAATACTCTCAATTTTCTCTTTAGTTCGCTTTTCTTCAAAGAGTTTAATTTCCTTCATACCTTCTTTATAAAGCTGTTTATTTACTTCACTAATTTCGCTCGATTTACCACTCATTTCAAATTGGCTAAAACTCAAGTCTGCTGATGACGGAGTGCTTTCTATAGATTTATGCATACCAACAATTAGTTCATCTTTAAGTTCATTAAGATTTAGATTTAGAATATTGTCAAGCCTTTCTGCATAATGCATAATACTTAAATAATCAACTGCTGCATAAAGACCGCTTTTCGCATATTCAATTACTGCTAATGTTTTTTCCTTGTACTCTTCATCTGATAAATTAAAGCAGTTCTGATAGGAAAGGGAGTGTAATATTTCATATTGAGGTAAGACCTTTCCTTTTTCCAGGTTAAATTTTTTCTTGAATTCGGCTATAAAATTGTCAATTGCGAATTCATCATAACCCGTCACATAGTTATATATGCTTTCGTACAGATGATAGTTTTCTTTTGTTATGTCATATTTTGTAAGCAGAATCTCAAGCTTGCTTTTCTCATCCTCATTTTTGCCTGTATCAACTAAAGGTTTGTCTGTAAAAAGTTCATGCAGAAATACGTAATCATCTGTATAATCCTTTAAATCACTATACTTCAACACCGATGACTTGTATTCTACTGCTAAAGCTAATGTCAGTGTCGAAATGTTTAGAATTTCTTGTTGAAGCTTTTCGCTTATTTCATGTTTACCATCAATAATATCTTTTTTAATTTTTGAATAGCAATTGTGTAAACTGTCAAGAGCATAGATTATATGGCGAAAATTGTTGTTCGTGGCTTTAGATAGTTTAACTAAATCTTCAATGCAGTCAGACAAGTATTTCAAATAAACAGGAAAAGTTGAGTAGCGTAATTTTATAATATTCTCTAAGGTTTCTTTAGTATTCGGAATAAATTCAACCGTTATTCCAATAATCTTTTCCTTTAAATTTTTATAAATGTCACCTTCTTTTAATAATAAATCTTCATTAGAAATTATTAACACTTTGATTCCTTCGTCTACAAGACTATTTATGTATCCTGTTAAATCTTCAATTTTCAAAGAGGAATCCTTTCTTTCTAAATCATCAAAACAAATTACAAGTTCATTTGTGTCTAATACGTTTTCGCCTATTGTTTTGATGTCTGTTAAATAGTCATTTACATTCCCTAGTCTCTTAAAGTTGAGAAATCCTCGTAATCCAATTTTTAATACACTTTGAGTGATTTTTAATCTTTTCTTTATTAAGGTTTTTTTGAAATATGCCTGAAAATATTTCGACTGATAAAAATCCAATACAATCTTAGTCGCAATATCCTCGATAGATTTTAGTCCAAATAGCGAAATGTATATTGGTTTATATTTTTTTGTTGCATTGTTATGGGTTGGTTTATCGTAAATTAACTTCTCTAAAGTGTTGCGATAGAAGTAAGTCTTGCCATATCCCCAACTGCCGACAATTTGAATAGCAAAATCCGTCGGCTTTGATAAATATTCGTCCGTTATAGTTTTTAAATTTCTCATACTGTAAAGTTATAAATTTCGCTTGTAGGGTTTAGGTGGCAAGTCCGTCTTTAAATCGCAGGGTGTGTCAGTAGGGTTACACACAACGATCAGGGCTTGCCGCAGGGCTGGACGTTTTAACGTCCAGCCCACAACCGCTGCCCAATAAAGATATATAAGTAAAAGGTAACAGCAAAAAG
>JAYTSW010000101.1:0-2389 GCA_043745425.1 Sphingobacteriaceae bacterium
ATAGCCATAGGATAATTCCGGCATTTTTATTTCGGTGCTGTGACTTTGAAAATCGCCATCATCAATAAGATCCTGCTCAAATGTTTTAACAGTAGGCAATGAATTAAGTTTGTTGTATAATTTTTCGCCATACTGATCGCGATAAATTTTGCGAAGTTCGAGATTGCTTGTTTTTACGATCTTAAAATAAACCTTGTTGATGTTATTTGTTGTAACCATGGCGCGGAAAGGTTTTCCGGGCTCATTTACTTCTTCGCTCGATAAATTAAATGCCTTGTACTGCATTTGATAAATTAAGTTCTGGCATTCTTGCGCCCCATAAGATTTAGGATATTTTTTAATAGCCGCTTCACAAATTTCTTTAGCGGTTCTTTTATACCATTTATAATCTTCGCTTACCAAAGGTTTGTATTGCGCGGCTTTATTAGAATACCAGGTTGCCATGCGATAATCAATTTCGGTAACGCGCTCGCTTTTTGCGAATTTTTCCTGAATGGTTTTTAAAGCGCTAAAGTATAAAGTGTCTTTTTTCGGATTTTGAGTATTACGGAAAACATAATCTAAACGTAATAACTCCACATCAATTAATGCATCGGGGTTCGCATCGCCTTCATGAAAACGTGTAAGATCCTGCATCACTTTTAAAGCATAATATTTTGTTTCTAACGAATCCGAAACATTGGTAATGTTGAATTTTGAAAATCCGGCCAACGGACTTAAATAAACATCACTATTAACTGTAAAACGATTTGCAGGTCTTGATACATCCGGTTCAGTTCCCATAAAGAAAGTAAGCGCACGATGACTTAAAAAATCGTAAAGCGTTGGTCGCCATTGACGACATTCGTCAGTTCCTTTAACCAACACTTCATCGTATATGCCAATTTTGGTTCTTTTTAAACTATCAACATTCTCTAATGAAGCTTTGTAGTTTTTAATAACGGCATTTGTTATAGTTGTTAGATCCCAGGTTGTAATATCGTCGTTCTTAAAATTAACGGTTGTTGTACGCTCGTAAAATTTCCAGCGATTATTTTGAAAATATTGCCAGAACGCATCGGCTAATAAACTTTGAAGAACTGGTTTGATCGGAAATTTTGCAGTTTCAGCTTCATCACGCAATTTAAAAATAGATTTTTCTAAAGAAAATTCTTCTTTCTGACTTTCAAATTTCATACGATGCATGACAGCTTTTACAAATTGTGCTGCATTGTTCTCAGTTTTGGCTTTGCTGTAAATTGCGTTTACAACATCTAAAGCCGATTGGGTTAATCCTTTGTTCTCACAACTGTCAACCCGTTTCCATAATTTTTCGTAGCTGCCGCCCTTATTGATATTTAGAATGGGTAATTTGGTAAAATACGTTGAAAAAAAGCCCATCGCTATAATGGCGGTGGCAATTAGTGTCAAAATAACGGTCAAACTCTTTTTAATATTCATTGCTTCAATTTTATATTTAGATGGGCATTCGCAGCATTTTCCATAAATAAGCCCGATAATTTTCAGGATTTATGTATCTTATTCTATTATAAGTGGTTATTGGGTATGAAAATAGCTGTTTTTCGCCAATATTTGGGCTAAATAACACAATAATATTTTAAACAAAAACGTACCAAAATCACTAAAAAATAACGAAATTTAAAAACTAACAATCATTATGGATGCACTTGTTGAAATATTAAAAATCACGTTGCCGGCCGCAGCTGTTTTTTTTGCCGCTTATTTTCTGGTAAAACGTTTTTTGGATAATGAAGAAAAACGTCGCGAACATGAGTTGAAAAAATTAACGATTGGAGCGGTTACGCCACAAAAAATTCAGGCCTACGAGCGTATGGTTATTTTTTTGGAACGCATCCATCCAAATAATTTAGTGATACGTGTTAACAAACATGGTTTTACAAGCCGACAATTGCATTTGGAATTAGTTACCGCCATTAAATCGGAATACGACCATAACATTTCTCAGCAAATATTTGTATCGTACGGCGCGTGGGAATTAGTAAAAACCTCTAAGGAAGAAGTTATAAAACTGGTTAACATTTCTGCAACTAAAGTTTCGCAAGATTCTCCAAGCAATGATCTGGCCATGATGATATTGAACATTACAGCTAATTTGGACAAAAAAATGCCGAACGAAATTGCTTTAGAGTTTATTAAGAAAGAAATTTCAAAAATATTTTAATCCATAAATTACCTTGCGCTTTGCAAGGCAAACCCTTTTATTAATGAAAGATCTTTTCACAGACTTTTCTTCAACTACCAAAGCTCAGTGGAAAGAGCAAATTATAAAAGACCTTAAGGGTATCGATTTTGAACAATTAGTTTGGAAAACTCATAACGGTTTTAACGTTAACCCTTTTTACACCGCCGAAGATCTTAAAGAACAAGC
>JAYTSW010000102.1:0-8771 GCA_043745425.1 Sphingobacteriaceae bacterium
GGCTATTTCGATTCATATCCTCAGGGCGGTGCTAATTTTTCGAATAATTATGGCGCGTCTTCTTACCGTGGTAATTGGGGCGCTTACACTTATTTACCAAGTGGTGTTATTGTTCTTACCGATATGCAAAATGGATTTTTCCTTATTAAATCTACCATAACAGGAGTTGGTGTAAAAGAAAATGTGAATGCTTTAAATGCAAACGTTTATCCAAACCCTGCAACAAATAATATTAATATTTCGTTTGTTAATCCGGATGCAAAAAATTACACGATTGAAATTACAAATGTGTTAGGACAATTAGTTTACAAAGAGAATAATTTAAACGATTGTTCTTTTCCTGTTACTTTCAAAAACATTGATGTTTCAGGTTTAGAAAGCGGCAGTTATTTAGTTAGTGTAAAAGCTAACGAAAAACAATTTCAGAAAAAGATTATCATCGCTAAATAATTTATGTTCTCTAAAAGTTCAGTTATTGGTGTTATTGGATCGGGTGCTATGGGTGCAGGTATTGCACAAGTGGCAGCTACGGCTGGTCATTCGGTTTTAGTTTACGATAACAATTCCAAATCTTTAGAAAAAGCACAGGCTAATTTAAAATCATCTTTAGCAAAGCTCGTTGAAAAACAAAAAATTTCGGCAGAGCAATCGCAAATTATTTTAAAAAATATAAATTTCGTTTCGGACTTAAATGCATTTGCGAAATGCAATCTTGTTATAGAAGCCATTGTTGAAAATCTGGAAGTAAAACAAAAAGTATTTTCTGATTTAGAAAAAATAGTTTCGGCAGATTGTGTTTTATCAACTAATACCTCGTCACTTTCTGTAACATCAATTGCATCGGCCTGCACAAAACCTGAAAGAGTTTTAGGTATTCACTTTTTTAATCCAGCCACCATAATGCCATTAGTGGAAATTATTCCGGGCATTGCCACTCAAACTAATTTAGCAGCAGAAATAAAAAAATTAATTGACAGCTGGGGGAAAATAACTGTAATTGCAAAAGATACTCCCGGCTTTATTGTGAACCGAGTTGCTCGTCCGTTTTACAGCGAAGCTTTACGCATTTATGAAGAAGGTATTGCCGACATGCCCACAATCGATTGGGCCATGAAAGAATTCGGTGGTTTTAAAATGGGCCCGTTCGAATTAATGGATTTAATTGGACACGATGTAAATTACATAGTAACAGAAACCGTTTGGAAACAATTCTATTTCGATCCCCGTTTTAAACCAAGTATATCACAAAAGCGACTCTTAGAAGCCGGTTTTTTAGGAAAGAAAAGCGGTAAAGGTTTTTATAATTATGCAGAAGGTGCTACAATGCCCCAAGCTAAAAAAGATGAAACGTTAGGAAAACTTGTTTTTAACCGCATTTTAGCGATGTTGATTAACGAAGCCGTGGATACACACTATTACCAAATTGCATCTAAGGAAGATATTGATTTAGCTATGACAAAAGGCGTAAATTACCCAAAAGGTCTCTTAAAATGGGCTGATGAAATTGGTCCTAAAAACGTCCTAAAAACCATACAAGATTTGTACGATTTATATCAGGAAGACCGTTACCGCCCGAGTGTGCTTTTGAAGAAAATGAGCGCCTGATTAGCCCATTAACTAAATCTAAATCGCTTTTCACTCATTTGTTGGCAGTTTGTTTGCTCAAAAGGAGCTAAATGGCTACATTTGAGTATCAATTCGTTCAAAATTATGAAAAAAATATTTTTATCCTCGTTATTAGTTTTAGGTGCTACTGCCCTAATTATTGTTTCTTGTAAAGACAAAAACAACAATAACATTACGCCAACTTATAAAACGCAATCGGGTGGTACCGGTGCTAATCCTAATATTAACGTAGTTACTGTTACAGGTACTATGGTTGCAACTCACCCTGCTACTCAAAACAGTTCTATTTTAGTGGGTGGTGCAGGCTGGAGTAATGACGGATGTGTTCCATCTGGTAATGTTTTAACTGGTTATAACGGCTCAACTCAAGTTCAAATTGTTTTTGGCGGTGGTCCAATTCCTCTTACAACCACTATGTATGCTTTTACATCAGGTATTCCAACTGCAGGTCAGGCACGAATGACAATTAATAATGCTCCTGGTCAACCAGATGGTATTACTTGGTATTCTAAATCAGGTTCAGTTACAACAAACTCTACAAGTACCGGTGGTAGAACTGCTTCTTACTCAAATATTAGTTGCGTACAACTTAATTACTTATTCCCTATCGTAGGCGCAACAGGAACTTTAGTTTGCCAATAAATAAATTAATGATTTTTCTCAAAAAGGCTTCCGACATCGGAAGCCTTTTTTATTTTTGTACCATTGCTCCACTATAAAAAAATATTAGCATTTATACGCCAACACTATAAAGTAGATTTAAGGGCTTTGGCATTCATGCGAATTGCTCTTGGGATAGTTATTCTAAGCGATTTAGTAATCAGAGCCACTTCTTTAACCGCACATTATACACAGGATGGTATTTTACCCGTTTCACTTTTATTGGAGTTTGATACAAGACCCTTGGTATGGTCGTTTCATTATTTAAACGATTCATTTGCGTATCAAGCCTTCTTGTTTTGTGTTCATGGTGTAATCACACTTTTATTAATTGCAGGTTATCGTACAAGACTAATTACGTTTCTATCGTGGGTATTTTTAATATCACTTCAAAACCGAAATCCTTTTCTAGCACAAAGTGGTGATGACTTAATGCGATTGGTTTTATTCTGGTCCCTATTTATGCCGTGGGGAAATTTTTACTCTGTTGATTCTAAAAAAATAAAATCGCAGATAAAAAATTATTTCTCTGTAGCTTCTCTTGGTTATTTAATTTTAATCGTTTCCGTTTATTTATTTTCTGCCATACAAAAAACATCTCCCGAGTGGCGAACAGAAGGCAGTGCTTTATATTACGCTTTAAGCTTAGATCAATTAAAAATCGGTGTAGGCGATTGGTTATATCAATTCCCCACCCTAATGAAGGTACTTACTTTTTTAGTGATTTATTATTTTGAATTATTGGTTCCCATTTTATTGTTGTTGCCTTTTAAAAATCAAAAATTCAGAGCGCTTTGTGTGTTCTCTATCATATTATTTCACTTAGGTATTTCGCTTACGATTTATGTAGGATTATTTTTCGCCATTGGTATCGCTAGCGCATTAGGACTGCTTCCATCAAAGGTAATGGATTGGATAGATAAGAAAATTACTAAATCACAATATGCATTTTCGTCTGCATTTTTTAAAGTTAAAACATCGTCAACTTTTAAAATAGCAAGAAATAGTTTTTTAGTTTTTATAATCGCGTTTTGTGTTTTTTATAACATCGGTTTTATTCAATCCTTCAGATATGCTTTAGATGACAGATCAGTTTATATTGCCAATCCTTTAAAATTAGAGCAGTACTGGGGCATGTTTTCGCCCAACGTTTATAAAACCGATGGCTGGTACATTTATCGAGGCATCAAACAAAATAATTCTATCTGGGATATTTATAATGATAAACCCGGTTTGGATTATAACAAGCCAAAAGACATAGATAAAATGTATCCTAGCGACCGCTGGCGAAAATTTGCTGAGAATTATGAGAAAAATACGACTAACTTTATGCGACCTTACTATTGCAAATATTTAATAAGGGAGTGGAATAAAAAACATCCTGAAAATAAAATTGATGGCTTAAACATTATTTATTTAATGGAAGAAACTTTACCCGATTATAAAACAGCACCCATAAAAAAACAAAACATATGTTTGTGTTACGAGAATGAGCCAACTAAATAATATAAGCAGATACTTTAAATATTATGTCAACGCTAAATCAGCGCATGGAGTACATTCTCCTTTCGTTTATAAATTTATTACTGAACTTTTAGAAAATCTAAATGAAGATTATTATCAGTTTAAAGAATTAGCTCAAGTAAGAAAAAGTTTATTAAAAAATAATTCTGTAATAGAAATAACTGATTTTGGTGCAGGATCAAAAGTGTTTAAAGATAATAAACGCAAAATTTCAGAACTTGTTAAATACAGTACGAGCAAAAAAAAGTTTTCTGAATTATATTTTAAACTCGTCAACTTTACCAATTCTCAATTTATTATCGAATTAGGAACTTCTGTTGGATTAAACACCTTATATTTGGCAAAAGCTAATTCCAAATCTACTATTTACACTTTAGAAGGCTGCCCTGAACTTGCGAAATTTTCTAAATCTTTATTCGAGCAACAAGACGTAAAAAATATTCATTTGATAAACGACACGTTTGAAAAAGCCTTCCCAAAATTATTAAACGAAATTCCAAAACTCGATTTGCTTTACATCGATGGCAATCATAATTACAAATCCACACTACATTATTTTAAACTGGGTTTAGAAAAAAAACATAATCATTCTGTTTTTGTATTTGACGACATCAACTGGGATAGCGATATGCAAAAAGCCTGGGAAGAAATAAAAAATCATCCTGAAGTAACATTAAGTCTGGATTTATTTTATGTAGGCATCATTTTCTTTCGAAAAGAACAAAAAGAAAAAGAGCATTTTGTGCTGAAGTATTAATTTACTCGATAATTAATTTTCGGGTAACAACTCTGTTGTTCGGTCCTGAAATTTTTAGAATATATAGTCCTGATTTTTTTGAGTTAAGTGAATAACTTTCATCTTTTATTTTTTCAAACTTAAGCTCATTACCAATTAAATCATAAACCTTAATATCAGAAATTTGTTCCGTAGAAGAAATTGAAAAAATTCCATTGGATGGATTAGGATAGACAAGAACGTTAAGCTTTCCGTTTACTTCTTCTATACCAGCAGCAAGCGGACAGCTTTTATTGTTTTGTAAATAAACGCTCTTAACGGCGGTTGGCGCTAATCCATACACGGTGTTATTAACGATATCTGAACCATAAGTAGTAAGACTGCTAAACATACTGTTGCTACTCATTTGTCGTGCCGAACAAACATCATGATCCCAACTCCAAGCCAACCATCCTATTTTTTTCTGCTTGCAAATGCGCAACAATGCTTTATACTTTAAGGTGTAAAGACAATTAACAGTATCGTCTTGTAAATTAGCAATCTCACCAAAAATAAAAGGTATGTTTTTAGAAATAGCATAATTTATTTTTCCTGCCATTTGAGTTGAATCGTTACTTGCGTATCCGTACCAATAAGCATGCGCACTAAATATTAAGTTTTTTAGTGGGTCGCTATTTTGTAAAGTAGTACCAATGTTTGCTAAAACATCCAGGTTAGTTCCGCACTCAGGGCCATCTATCAATAGCGGAACAGTAATACCTGCAGTTCGTAAATTATTTACTATTGCAGTATATGTATTTGTAAAAGCCGCTTGAGCTGTAACGGAATTACTAGCCCAGGATACAAATAAAGCTTCGTTAGCAATGTTTAATATTAAACTGTGTTTATATTTGTTTACCAATGTTAATACAGAGGGCTGTGTAAACCAACTTGAAAGCGAAATAAGCGCAGAAGTTGAATTCTGACAGGTTTGATCATGCAACACAACCATAGGAATCATTTTCTTTTGTACACATTTTGAAATAGCGCTATCTAAATAAACCAAATTACCGTACATAGCAGGAACCGGGTTTTTATACCAAACAATCCGAACGCAATTTGCATTACTAAGTGCAATCTGATCCATTTTTAAATCAGCTGTATTATTTCCCCAATTGTATGGTGCGTAATTTACGCCTCGTAATATCAGCGTATCGTTACACGGACCTAAAATATTTTTCCCACTGACATGAATAGTTGTTCCAACCTGGGCTATCGAAATAAGGTTTAGTATTAACGCTGCTATAATGGTTAGGATAGATTTCATGTTTTAAATTTTTTGTATAGTTAAATCTACATTATTTTTCTGAAAGAACAAAAAAGTAAAAATCAGTCCAATTTCATTACTAATTTTGCAAAAACTTGCTTTTAACCAATTAAAAGATTTGCTTTGTATCATTAAAACCTAAACAAATGGCAGGTGTAAATAAAGTAATTTTGATAGGAAATTTAGGTCGCGACCCTGAATTAAAATACCTGGAAGGTAATGTGGCGCGCGCTAATTTCAGTTTAGCTACCAGTGATTCGTACAAAGATAAAAATGGAAACCGCGTTGAACAAACCGAATGGCATAACATTGTTTTGTGGCGAGGACTTGCCGAAAGCGCTGAAAAATATTTAAAAAAAGGAACTCAGGTTTACATTGAAGGAAAATTACAAACTCGTCAATGGAATGATAAAGATGGTAACAAACGTAACACTACAGAAATCGTTGCCGAATCATACGTGATTTTACAACGTCGTGATGCTACCAATAATCCAAACACCAACGAAGGCGGAAACGATACTTCATTTGATAAACAAGACAGTAGCGATTTGCCTTTCTAAATTTTGAAACTAAATTTCAAATACTTTTTAATAATTCCGATTCTCATTGGTGCATTTACTTCTTGTGATGACGATGATGATAAAATTTACTCTCCAAAACCCCGCGGCTTTTTTAAAATTCATTTTCCTGAAAAAAATTATAGAATTTTTGATAGTATTTGTCCCTATACATTTGAAATTCCAACTTACGCGAGAATTGTTCAAGACAAACACATGGGCGCCGAACCCTGTTGGTTAAATTTAGAGTTCCCGCAATTTAAAGCAACTGTTCACTTAAGCTACAAAGAAGTGTTAGATACCAACTTAAATCGTTTTGTAGAAGACTCGCGCGATTTTGCTATTCGTCACCAAATAAAAGCAACTGGTTTAGAAGAGTCAGTTGTGATTCGTGATAGTGCAAAAGTGTACGGTTTGGTTTATGATATTGCCGGCAACACGGCTTCATCCGTACAATTTTATCTAACTGATAGCACTAAACATTTTTTACGCGGTTCACTTTATTTCAATACGGTTACAAATATTGATTCACTTAAAATTGTAATTGATTTTATCCGCGCCGATATTTTACACATGGTGCAAACCTGCAAATGGAAAAACGCAGAAATTACTCCTAAAAAAATAAAAAGTTAATTAGTAATTTTTAGCGCGTTGCCGTCGTACGAATTATTATACAAACGTAAGGCTAAAGTAGCTGGCCCACTCATTACAACCCCATCAATAATCTGCCATTTAGAACCACTAATTGTATCTTTAAGGGTAAATGCATCGGATTGCACTTTAACTCTGGCATTATAATCATCTGGCAAATAGGTTGAAGTACGATCTAAAACTACAAATTCTGTAGACGTTTTACGATAAACAACGAGTCCGTTAGCACCACCACTAAAATACATCCACCCTCCCGGCGTTTGAATTTTAAAGTTTAAAGGGTCGTTTGGGTAAATAGTGATATTAATAGGCACATAAGGCACGCCATTATCCTGTACTTTCTGAGCTTTTTTCTTACAAGCTACCGCCAGTACACAAAGAAGTACCACTGAAATAATTTTTATTTTTTTAGCAAACAACATTAGCTACCGCTTGGCATTAAACTATTACCTTTATACAAATTTACAAAAAATGAGCGACTTTAACCAAACCGATGAAAAGCCAAAAAGTAACCCTTTTTTGCCCTTATATTTCTCGGTAGTACTGGTAATTGGAATTGTTGCTGGATACTGGCTTTCGTTTAATACAAATTTAGACGTGGCAGGTAGTAAATCGAAAAATGGGAGCGCATACACAAAAATTACCAGCCTTTTAGAATACATTAAATTAGATTACGTTGATACGATTAACGAAAAACAGTTGGTTGAAAAAACAGTAACTTCCATGTTACAAAGTTTAGACCCCCACTCAGCTTATATTCCTGCTGCCGATTTTGCACAAGTGAATGAAACGCTGGAAGGAAATTTTGAAGGTATAGGAATTGAATTCAATATTATTAATGATACTATCAGAGTTATTACACCAATAAGCGGCGGGCCATCAGAAAAATTAGGAATTAAATCGGGTGATAAAGTAATTAAGGTTGACGGAAAAAATATTGCAGGAATTAAAATCACTAATAAACAAGTGTTTGAAAAATTACGCGGTAAAGAAGGCTCAGAAGTTTTAGTGAGTATTTTACGTAGCGGACTAAAAACACCAATTGATTTTAAAATAACACGTGGCGAAATTCCATTATACAGTATTGATATTTCATACATGGTAAAACCAGGAATTGGTTACATGAAAATAAGCAGATTTGCTGCTACAACTTACGAAGAGTATTTAGCTGCATTTAATTCATTAAGTAAAAAAGGGATGAAAACATTAATTCTGGATTTACGCGGTAATCCGGGAGGGTTTTTAAAAGCGGCTGTTGATATTGCTGATGAATTTTTAATGGATGGCTTACAAATTGTTTACACCGAAGGTCGTGCTAATCCTAAAAAAGTTTACAAAGCAACTAGCAGAGGAAGTTTTGAAAATAATCCACTGGTAATTTTAATTGATGAAGGCAGTGCAAGTGCGAGTGAAATTGTTGCAGGTGCCGTACAAGATAACGACAGAGCTACTATTATTGGTAGAAGAAGTTTTGGAAAAGGTTTAGTACAAGATCAGCGCGATTTACCCGATGGTTCTGCTGTTAGATTAACCATTGCGAGATATTATACACCAACCGGACGATGCATACAAAAATCATACGAAAACGGAACTGAAGAATATTACAAAGAAGAAATCGATCGCTACAACAGCGGAGAAATGACTAGTGCTGACAGTAACAAAGTAGACATCACAAAAAAATTCATCACGCCTGGCGGTAAAATTGTTTACG
>JAYTSW010000103.1:0-8759 GCA_043745425.1 Sphingobacteriaceae bacterium
TGGATATGGACAGGTGTTCCATCAGAACCCGAATTTATTGTTAAGTTTATTTTAGTGGCAGATGGAACCGTGAATGGTATAAAAACGATTGGAGCTAAATTTTCATATATCGAAAACAACAATAAACAGATTGTAGAAATGCCTCCTGCAGAAGTTATATTTGGTGAAGTTAATGCTGCAGAGCCCACAACACAGGTGGTAGTTTCAACACCAACTGTTGATGCTACAACAGCTAAAACGGAAACCACTCCAACGGTATCAACAGGTGATGAACCTAACAGTTTGGTTTCAGTAGTGCGAACTATAACTAAAGGAGCAACCGCTAACGACTGGTACATTAATTTGAAAATTAAAAAAGACGGCATTAAAGGTTTTGCTCGTTACAGCGATGTGTTACCAGAAGGCTTTACTGCTAAACAGGATAAAATAAATGGCAGTTCTTTTTCGGTGGCCGATAATAAAATAAAATTTGTTTGGGTGAATGTACCCACCGAATCCGACCTTGAAATTTCTTATATTTTAAATGGAATACACAAAGACAATATTAATTTAGAAGGTGAATTTTCTTATTTGGAAAGCAATCAATCTAAATTCTTTAAAATGCCTTCAGAAAAATTACCAATGAATGAAGCTGTTGCTGTTGAAACCAAAACAGAGACTCCAATAGTAGAAACGAAAACAGAAACTCCTATTGTAGAAACAAAAACAGAAACGCCAACAAACACACAACCTTTAATTGAAACAACATCCAAAACCGGCGGAGATGTTTCCTACTGCGTTCAAATTGGTGCATATTCTAATGTAGCTGTTACCTCTTCCAAATTAGGAAGTATGTATGGAATTTCAGAAAACATCAGAAGTGAAATGAATAGTGGCTTAACTAAGTTTATGGTTGGAAAATTTGTGGAATACAGATTAGCACGTAATCACCGCGAAGCCGTAAAAAGTAAAGGTGTTAACGGGGCTTTTGTTACAGCATATAACGGTCCGGTAAGAATTACAGTACAAGAAGCATTAATGATATCGAGCCAAAAGTGGGTAAGATAATTTTATTTAATTAAATTAATAGTATACAAAAATTTATGAGGTGGTTTTATAGCTTCATTTGTTCTTTTCTCCTCATTTCGGTTTCACACTCGCAAACCGATACTACGTATACTATACCAGACCCTCATGCACCAATGGTGCCGCCATACTCTATCGACTATTTTAATGTTAATGCTGCAGCCGTTCCAAAGGATTCGAATGTTGTAGTTGATATTCCAGGACCACCAGTATTTAAACCAAAAATAGCATTGGGCACTGGTATGCTTTCGTTTTATGGTGATTTATACAGTAAACATTATCAGGCGCCATGGACCTCAAGAATTGGTTATGATTTAAACGTATCGCATCGCTTAAACCGTTATCTACAAATTAATTTTAATATTTTATTTGGGAAATTAGGTGCATTCGAAAATACAGCAACCCGTCACGAAAATTTTCAATCAGAAATCAGAGCCGGTGGTGTTAATTTAGTTTACGATTTCGGAAATTTTATTCCTGACGAATACAGAATTCGTCCATGGATTAGCGCAGGTGTAACTAGTTTCGAATTTTTATCCAAAACAGATTTGAAAGATAAAAACGGAGAAACTTATTATTATTGGAACGATGGCTCCATTAAAAATATGGCAGAAGGAAGCGCGGGCTCGCAAAACGCAAAAGATTTGGTGCGCGATTATAAATATGAAACTGATATTCGTGAAAGAAATGCAGATGGCTTTGGAAAATACCCTGAGCGCTCTTTCGCATTTCCGTTAGGGTTTGGAGCTATTATGCAAGTATCACCGCGCATCGATTTTAAAATTGGCGTGCAGTATTATTTAACCACAACGGATTATATTGACGGCATCAGCAATAAAAGTGTTGGTAGTCGTCAGGGCACAAAAAGTAAAGACAAATTTGTTTACAGCTCGTTTGCTTTGCAATATGATTTAGTGGTTGACAAAACTAAAAAGATGGAAGACACTTTATCGGATGCATATTACGATGGAGTGGATTGGCTGGCAATTGACAATGCAGATTATGATAAAGACGGTGTAAAGGATTTTGATGATCAATGTCAAGGAACTCCTCCCGGTGTAAAAGTAGATAAGAATGGTTGTCCTTTAGATGACGATAAAGATGGTGTGCCGAATTACATGGATGATGAAAATCCATCACCAAAAGGATTTGAAGTTAATATGCATGGTGTTGCGCAAACGGATGAATTCTGGCAAAGTTGGTACGATCATTATTTTGACTCTTTAGGAATTGACAAGACTACTGAAATTATTGGGAATGCTTTTGATTTTGCAGCTGCTAAACCGAAAACTGTTTCTACTGAGCAACGTGTTTACACAATTGAATTAGCGCGTTATTCTTCAGGTGTGCCAAGTGACGAGATGGCATTTTTACTAAGTATAGGAGACATTAAATCAAGTGTATTAGATGATGGCTCTACTGTTGTTTATACTGCCGGAACTTACGAAGATGTAAAATTGGCAAAACAACGTCGTGATGAATTTAGAGCTGAAGGAAATACTAAATCACAGGTAGGATATTTTAAAAACGAAAAATATTTTAGTTTAACAGATGAAGAATTGGCAGCGGCATTAGCTAACCCTTCTTCAGTTGCAACTAATACATCAGCAAGTACAGGAACGGCTTCAGTAAATACAAATACTGCAAATGCAACAGATAATACCTTTGCAAAAGGAGGAATTGTTTATCGTGTGCAATTAGGGGCTTACAAAAACAGAATTTCTTTAAAAGCATTTAATAACTCAGCCAATGTTATTGAATTAAAAACGGAAGAAGGAACTTACAGATATGTTACGGCCGGACATAAAACAGTTGCTGAAGCAGCAGGCAAAAAAGCAGATTTATTTTTATTAGGATACACGGATGCATTTGTAACTGCGTATAAAGATGGGAAGCGTATTGCCATGAGCGATGCAGGAGCAACAATGTCAACAAAAGAAAAAGAAGATTTAAATGAAAATAAAACATTTAGTTCGGTAGATAAATCTTTAATCAACTTTAAAATACAAGTGGGTGCTCTTAAAAAACCAACCGCTGTTGCTGATATGGATGACCGTTTAAAAGGTTTAGAAGGAGTTACCAAACAAACTACAGCTACTGGCCAAGTAAGGTTTACAATTGGTAAATACAGCGGTTACGATGCTGCTGAAAAGGCACGTAAGGAAATGGAAGATAAAGGCTTCCCTGAAGCCTTCATTATAGCCACTTTTAAAGAGGAAATCATCTCTTTACAAGAAGCAATGGAACTTTTGAAATAGGTTTAACACTTTTTAATTAGAGAATTAATCAATTTTTACTACTTTTATTTAAAATTAAGAATATGAAAAAGATAATAATATCAGCATTAGCATTAGTTTTCTTAACGGCCTCTTCTTTAGTAGCTCAAGACGATAAAAAACAAGAGCCTAAAAAGAAGGAAGAAACAAAACAAGAACCAGCTCCAGGTGGAACCCGTATGGCAATAAACGAAAAAGGTTTACCTGGTAAGAAAAAAAGTAACACCTCAACTAATAAAGAGGAGACTAAAAAAGAAGAAACAAAAAAAGAGGAGCCAAAAAAAGAGGAGCCAAAACACTAATCTCCTCATTATAAACATATAGAGCCACCTTGTTAACAGGGTGGCTTTTTTGTTGGTTTTAAGCTCCCTTTTTTAAATTAATTCTTATATATTTGGGCTTCAATTTTTGAAAGCAAATTAAACCTAAATACTGTTTACCATGAACAAAATTAAAGTAGCCAATCCCGTTGTTGAATTAGATGGCGACGAAATGACACGCATTATCTGGAAATTTATTAAAGACAAATTAATTCTTCCATACCTAGAATTAGATATTAAATATTACGATTTAGGCGTTGAACACCGTGATGCTACAAACGATCAAGTTACTATTGATTCGGCTGAAGCTATTAAAAAATATAGCGTTGGTATTAAATGTGCCACCATTACACCCGATGAAGAACGCGTAAAAGAATTTAAATTAAAACAAATGTGGAAATCACCAAACGGAACCATCCGTAATATTTTAGATGGAACTGTTTTTCGTGAGCCAATCGTTTGTAAAAATGTACCACGTTTAGTTCCAAATTGGACAGCTCCTATTTGTATCGGTCGTCACGCTTTTGGTGATCAATACCGCGCAACTGATTTCGTTACTAAAGGAAAAGGTAAATTAACTGTAAGTTTTGTTCCTGAAGATGGAAGCGCTCCTCAATCATTTGAAGTATTTAATTTTAAAGGTGATGGTGTTGCAATGACAATGTATAATACGGATGAGTCTATAAAGGGATTTGCTCACTCGTGTTTCAATATGGCTTTATCAAAAAAATGGCCATTATATTTATCTACTAAAAATACCATATTAAAAAAGTATGATGGTCGCTTTAAAGATATCTTCGAAGAGATTTATCAAAACGAATTCAAAGCAAAATTTGCAGCAGCAGGAATAGTTTACGAACATCGTTTAATCGACGACATGGTTGCTTCTGCTTTAAAATGGCATGGTAATTTTGTTTGGGCTTGTAAAAATTATGATGGCGACGTACAATCCGATACAGTTGCACAAGGTTTTGGTTCATTAGGTTTAATGACTTCTGTTCTTATAACTCCGGATGGAAAAACAATGGAAGCTGAAGCTGCACATGGTACAGTTACTCGTCATTACCGCGATCACCAAGCTGGTAAACCAACATCTACAAACCCAATTGCAAGTATTTTTGCTTGGACTCGTGGTTTAGAGTTCCGTGGTAAATTAGATGGCAATAAAGAATTACAAAATTTCGCTCTTGCTTTAGAGCAAGTTTGTGTTGAGGTTGTGGAAAGCGGAAAAATGACAAAAGATTTAGCAGTTTGTGTTCACGGAAATAAGGTTGAACACGGAAAACATTATCTTTACACCGAAGAATTCTTAAACGAATTAGATTCAGCCTTAAAAAAGAAATTAGCTAAATAATCCATTTCTATAAAATCATTAAAAAAGCCTCATTTTGAGGCTTTTTTTGTTAAAAACAAGTCGTTTTGTTAGTTTTTTAGGCAAAAATCGTCGAAAATTAACTTTTTTAAAAATAAAAAAATGTTACTTTTGCCCCAACTAACTAAATCCCGACGGGTAAAAAAATCCAACGGGATAAACTAAAAAACTTACAAATGAAATTAACCGAAATTCAGGATCTCATTAAGTTTGTTTCCAAAAGCGGAGTAAATGAAGTTGAATTGGAAACTAAGGAGATTAAAATCGTTATTAAAACCGGCAAACAATCAGGACCAGTAATGTACCAGAACAATCCCGGTCAGATAATGACAAATCCCACTCATGTTGTAACTAATGCACCGGTTCACAATCCCACTCCGGTAACAGAAAACAAAGTTACTTCAACACCAACATCAAACGACAATGGTGTAGACGAATCAAAATACATAACTATTAAATCGCCAATGATTGGTACATTCTACCGTTCTGCTGGTCCAGATAAACCTGTGTTTGTAAATGTAGGCGACGAAGTTTCTGCAGGAAAACCGGTTTGTATTATTGAAGCCATGAAGTTGTTCAACGAAATTGAAAGCGACATCAAAGGTAAAATAGTAAAAGTATTGGTAAATGATGCAACTCCTGTTGAGTATGATCAGCCACTTTTCTTAGTTGATCCAAGTTAAAAAATGTTGAATGCTAAATGTTGAATGTTAAATGGCAAAACGCTTAACATTCTCAATTAATTCAACATTCATAATTCATAATTTAAAATTTTAAAAAGTGTTTAAAAAAATATTAATCGCAAACAGGGGAGAGATAGCGTTACGCGTTATCAGAACCTGTCGCGAAATGGGAATAAAAACAGTTGCGGTTTACTCAACAGCCGATAAAGATTCGTTGCATGTAAAATTTGCTGACGAAGCTGTTTGTATTGGTCCGCCCCCTAGTAAAGAAAGTTATTTAAGCATGTCGAATATTATTGCGGCTTGCGAAATTACAAATGCTGATGCAATCCATCCTGGTTACGGTTTCCTAAGCGAAAACGCAAAGTTCTCTGAAATTTGTCGTCAGAATAAAATAAAATTTATTGGCGCATCACCCGAGATGATTAACAAAATGGGTGATAAAAGTAATGCCAAAGCAACGATGATTGCAGCAGGTGTTCCTTGTGTTCCGGGTTCTGTTGGATTATTGGAAAGTGTTGAAGAAGGAATAAGATTAGCAAAAGATATTGTGTACCCTGTAATTATTAAAGCTACTGCCGGTGGTGGTGGAAAAGGGATGCGTATTATTTGGAAAGAAGAAGATTTTCAAGCTGCGTGGGATAGTGCTACTCAAGAAGCAAGTGCTGCTTTTGGTAATGGCGCCATGTACATGGAAAAATATATTGAAGAGCCACGTCATATCGAAATTCAAATTGTTGGCGATGCACATGGAAAAGCTTGTCATTTAAGTGAGCGTGATTGTTCTATTCAACGCCGTCATCAAAAATTAGTTGAAGAAACTCCATCTCCATTTATGACACCAGAGTTGCGCGAAGCCATGGGTGATGCTGCAGTAAAGGCGGCTTTATCAATTGCATATGAAGGAGTAGGTACTGTAGAATTTTTGGTTGACAAACACCGCAATTTCTATTTCATGGAAATGAATACACGTATTCAGGTAGAGCATCCAATAACAGAAGAAGTAATTAACTACGATTTAATTCGTGAGCAAATATTAGTTGCGGCAGGTGTTCCAATTTCAGGAAAAAATTATTATCCCGTGTTGCATGCGATTGAATGTCGTATTAATGCAGAGAATCCGTTTATGAATTTCGTTCCTTCTCCTGGTGTAATTACAACATTACATACACCTGGCGGACATGGTATTCGTGTTGACTCGCATGTATATAGCGGTTACAGAATCCCGCCTAATTATGATAGTATGATTGGGAAATTAATTACTGTGGCGCAAACGCGTGAAGAAGCCATTGCAAAAATGCATCGCGCCTTAAGTGAATATGTTATTGAAGGCGTAAAAACTACAATTCCATTTCACTTAAAATTAATGCAAAACGAAGATTTCAAAAAAGGAAATTATACTACCAAGTTTTTAGAAACTTGGGATTTTAAAAACGCATAAACTACGAATACAAATTTTTACGAATGTACGAATGAGTCCCGCTGAAAAGCGGGACTTTTTTGTAAATGTAGGTCATGCTGATTTTGCGCTACCGCAAGTCATGTCTTCAATAAATTAGGCTCTTTGGTATGAAATATTGTGAGTACTGAAACTATACAAGTATTTATCTTAGTTTTTTGAACGGATAATATGTAATTCCAATCATATGCCAATCCATTGATTTGGTTATTCCGAAATTCAGATTAAAATAAATTCCAAAAACTTGTTCTTTGGTCTTTAATGTAAAAGAAATTTTTGGTGAGAAGGATATGCAAGGTTTCATTAAAATTTCATTTGAAGTTTCCTTAAATGGGCTTTCGGAATAGCTACTGAGTTTATATGTGTTGTTTGTATCAGCAGAATATACTTCCTTGATATAGTTACCCGTAATTTTATTGTTTGCGTAAAATGGTAAGTTAAATGCAATTGAATTATCTAAATTAATAAACTTAAAAAGTATTAATCGGATGCCTGTGCTAAATGAAAAATAGTGTGTTTGAGTATAATAATTAGCCCTCTTTGTATTATCAATGAGTTGACTAGATTCCAATTCTCTGTAATATGAATATCGACGAAAGTTAGTTGTTGACTCAACATAGGACAAATTAAGAATATGTTTGCATACTTTATTTCTACCATTAATTATATTAAAACCGAAATTTATCCCTCCTTGTATAATTTTACCTTTCTTGTTAGTAGCGGTATATTCGTTTTCATAAGGAGCAGAAGCATTTGGGGCTTCAGGTACATTATTCAAGCCATTATTTAATGTAATGCCAAGTTCAAAATTCACTTTAAGGTTGCTCATTAATTTTATCTTTTTTGAGGAGGCTGGCGAATAAAATTTTTTGAAAGGAAAATAAATAAAACCAAAAGTGTGCCAAGGCAATCGGTTTCCCAATGAATAATTGTATGAATAAAATATTTCTGCCCTTAATCTTTTTATTTTAGGTTCATAAGCAATTCTTGGAGCTAAAGAAAGGGTGGACCCAATCAAAGTATTAGTTGACTCGTTACCAAAAGTTGTTGTTGTGCTTGTATTCGTTGATGAAAACATGTTTGCTTCCCTCACAGTTTCTGAACCGGAACGTGTTGTTCTTGAATGAACAACCATATTCAAAGTCAAGAGTGGTTCAAAATGAATTCTATTTGCGATTGTAAATCTTATTCCAGAACTGAGGTTAATAAAATCAACAGTTGAAATATAGTGAGAATTGGAAGATGTGAATATTGAATAATCCTGTTCGATAAATTCTCCCTTAGTTCTCAAATAATTAACTCCAATATGGTGTTTTACATATGGACTTCTACCAAAAAGGAAGTTGAAGCCAATGTTAAGATTGAGATTATATTTATTGTTAGTTGGATAATAATAAGTACTTGATGTCATATATTTTGAATCCCTACGTGGGACATTACAAAAGGAACTATAAACTACTGGAGATATTTGAATATTAAACTTCACATAATCCCCAACTTTTCTGTCTTTTTGTCCAATTTTTACAACAGAATCATCAAGGGTTTTATTTGTTGGGGAATTGAATATTAATCTGGCTATCTTAC
>JAYTSW010000104.1:0-2384 GCA_043745425.1 Sphingobacteriaceae bacterium
ATATTTAACTAAAAAAGGTTACTCCAGTTCACTTATCAGCAAAGCTATTTTTGAGTTTTAAAAAATTGTAACTATCAATACAAATAAGCCATATTAATAAAACATACTGTTAAATCAATTCACTCTTTTATGTAGTTCATTAACTCTGGATGCTCTTCAATAAACTTTACCATTTTGAAGAAATCTACCATATAAAAGTTAGATATTGGGCATGTTCCGCCTACAAAAAAAAACACCATATCAGGTGTCTTTATTTATTTAACTATTTTCATACTAATAAATGAGTTTTTTCGTTTAAGGTGGGATTCGGAAAAATTAAATAAGTTAATTAACTAATGATAGCGAAGCTAAAAATAGAACTACAGTTATTGATTATTGGTCTCTTTCTTATACTTACATCCCCATCTTACTCTCAAACTCATATTTTTGAAATTGCTGGATTTTTACCTACGAAAAACAAAATTTTTGGCGACGGTTACCAAACTGGATACTTAAAGCAATACGATCTTGAATTTAATTATTACTTCGAATTATTTAATGTAAAACAAAGTAAAATATTCGGAGGAGCTTCCGTTAATCTTGCTCCTGAAAAACTTCTTGTAAGATATAATTCTCCATCTTCTTTTAATAGTTCGTTATCAATTGATGATTATAATTCATTAGGCATTGGACTTTATTATAATACAACTATTAAAAGTTTTCCAAATTCTCATATTGATTTAATTGCCGGATTTAATACAAATTATATTATAAAAACAGTATGTTATTTAGCAATTATCAGTGCAAAAAACAATATTGATACCGTTGGATTTGAAATTAAAACCGATTATTATAATAATTCACATTTGCGGAATTCTATAGAAGCTGAATTGATTTATTATTTCAAACCCAAAAATAGTAAGCCTCCTTCTTTGGGAATTGGTTTAAAATCAAAATATATATTTAACACGATGAGAGAAATTGATTATTTGACAACATTAAATTATAAGCCAGCTCTTGGTGGTATGAAAAAATTTGATTTCTTTTCATTTGGCATTTCCTTGCTTTCCGAATTTTAGATAAATTATAACTTATTAAGTATCACTATCACCTTTTTCAATTCCCGTTATGTTGGAAGTTTTTTAGAGAAAAATTACAATCTTTTATCTCGAAAAATGGCAATTGTATTTTTAAATGGGTATATTTAATTTATCATAATTAAGCTTAACCTTACTTTAGCAATGAGAAAAAAAATATTTTTATTAAGCATACTATCACTCATTCTGCATAGCCCAATTTTATATGCGCAAAATTATCGATCTGTTGTTCCTGGTCAAAAACAGTTTTTCGAGCATGATTCAACATTTGATTTTGTCTTGAATACACCTTTTAGTTTTCCTACGGAGAATAATTCTCCTATTAAGGCTGTGAATTTTGATTCTTCTTCAAATATTGTAAATGGTATTGCTAGATATAATTTTTTTACTTGGCGTTACCCATCACAAACAGGTGGCTTAAATTGTATAATTGAAAATGGAAATGCGTGGACAGGTTCTCGAATGAATGAATTGAATAATGGAAATGATTTGTTTTTTAATGATAATAATGATACTATCAGAATTAAAACACTTGCTTCGGTAAATAGTAGTTGGCATTTTTTTAACGATACAAGCGGATCATATATACAAGCTTCCCTTGACAGCATTGTGTGGATGCAAATGGCAAATATTCAGGACTCAGTAAAATGTATCAGCCTTCACATGTTTAGTAGTGCCGGAATTTTGGATACTGTAAGTATGATAAATGGAAAAATTATATATCTCAGTAAATCAAACGGACTTTTTAGTAGTGTTATATTTAGAGAATTCCCTCAAAATATGTTGATCCTTTATCGTCGAGCGGAAGTTGTAATGCCAACAATTGGTGATATATATAATTTCGATATTAATGATGAATTTGAGTATTTTGAAAACTGCGGAAGTCAATATGAATATAAAAGAATTATAGGTAAATCCTATAGCAGTAATCATGATACATTAACCTATACATTTCAACATAGAACAAGCTCTACCACGGTAATTGATACTTTAAATATTTCATTTGAAAACTTATCAATGCCATTCTTTAATGTTTTGCCTGAAGAAAATAATTATTCGTTACCTGATTCTCTTGTATTGAATAACTATGAAATCAGAATCGACAGTAATTTTAACTATTCACCAATTTACATCAATATTGATGGTTATTTATTTCTTAAAATGCAGACAGACACTTGCTACACCTATAATAATTTTGAACCAGCTCCTATAACCACCGAATATGTTGCTGGACTTGGGGTTGTTGAAAATTCAGTTAATAATACTCTTATGATGGGTTATTTTTGTGAACAAAAATTAATTTGGTAT
>JAYTSW010000105.1:0-2383 GCA_043745425.1 Sphingobacteriaceae bacterium
CGGAAAATCTATTTCATCTGTGTTTGTTGTTGTCTGTCGTGGTGGTGGAATTGAAGTTTTTTTTCTATTACTTAAAAACAAAAAGTAAGAAATAAGCCCAACTATAATAATTCCGACTATTAAATAAATCATCTTATTCATTTCAAGTTAGTAGGGTGTCTCAAAAAATAGCACACAACGTTTGAGTATTGCTGCAGGTGGGGGATTTTATAATGTCTTGCCCGGAACTGCAGCTTGGTTTTGTTTTAAAAGTTGAGGATAAGAACTTCTGCTTGGCTTTATTCGTCAAGCCGAAACCGCTGCTGATAGCGATTTGCAGCCGATTGTTCCAACGTCCCGCCCCACTTGTAGCAATACTTTTGTTGTGTGCAGGCTTATTGCTCTTCAACGATTTGTCCGTTATTTGCAACTCGTAAAGTCAACCAATCGTAATTCTTATTTGCAATTACACTCTCAATGCTTTTCTGAATAGTTAGATAGTGTCCCGACTTATTGTCTTTGTCAAGCAGCGTAATTTCTTTAATCGCACAGTCACCGTCATTGTTATTCATACCATTGAATACAATAAAATCTACAGGATGAAAGATTACTTTACAGTCATTACAGTTTAATTTTAAAGGAAGAAAAACTTTGTCAATCTTTCTAACGAGTTTGTCGGCATTTTGCCTCCCTAAAGTTCTTGCGGCTTCTTTTGTCGCATCAATTTTTTCAAGGATTTTTGCTTCTAAATTGTCAAGTCGCTGTATTTCTTTATCGAGTTCTTCTTTCCAATCAATCTCTGGTTTCTTTTTTTGATACAATTTACAACCACTCAAACGAAAAATTTCACCGCAGCAGGGACATACACCAAAAATGTGTCTTAAGGATGAGTAAAATTCAAGAACTTCTTTTTGCATAATTAGAATTTTTTAAATTTTACTTTTTTATCGTTGATTACATTCTTAATTTCTTTCTGTTTTTTACTAAGTTTTGCTGCCCCTGTTTTTATATCAACAAAATGAAGTTTTTCTACGCTTCCATTTTGTGTAAGTCCTTCAAATATTACATAATCAATCGGGTCAAATATTGAACGGCAATCGTTATGCTTAAAACGAAAACTTGGCATTGTTGGAGCAATACGTTCCATAATAAACCCAAAATTTGTAGATAATGCGCCAATTTCCGATTTAATAGTTCCACGTTCTTTCAAACTTTTTATATCTGCTTTTCTTTGTCTAACGTAAGCAAGTTGTTCGTTGTAAACTTCTAATGCTTTGTCACTAAAATTTTTGTTTTCAAATAATGCGGCTTGTCGCAATTGAACTTCTTCCTGACAATTTGAGTTTGGACATTCAATATAAAAGTTTCCAACTTTTAGTGTCTCTATGATTTCTATTTGTTTAGAATTTTTTGTCGCCATGAGTTTTTAAATTTGGTCAACTGTGACAATTAGAGTGTGTCCAAAAAAGCTTGCACACAACGTTGGGGCTTTGTAGCAGGTGTGGCATTAGCATTCCGTCCGCCCGGAATCTCTGCTTGGCTTTTGATAAAGTTAAATAATAAGAACCAATGTTCAGCGATGCTTATCCCGCCCGAACAACTGCTGCTATGTTGCTGATGTTGATTGCTACAACTTCAAGCCGCACTTGCACAAAACCCATTGTTGTGTGCCTGTGCATCTACTATGCCAATCTTCTTTTCAATCAGTTTCAAGTTTCATAAGTTTTTCTATTTCACAAAAGTCAAAGAGCAATGAGTTTTGCAAATTGTCAAGCCGTAAAATGCACCTGCATTAAAAATAAAAGTCCAACCGAAAACGACTGCGAAAATAAAATGCGTTTAAAATATTACAATTTCTAAGTCAAAGAGTAATGAGTTTTACAAATTGTCAAGCCGTAAAATGCACCTGCATTAAAAATAAAAGACAAACAGAAAACGATTGGGAAAATATAATGCAATTTAAATGTTAGACTTTCAACGTCAAGACGCAATGAGTTTTACAAATTGTCAGAAAGTAAAATGCACCTGCATTAAAAATAAAAGTCAAACTGAAAACGATTAGGAAAATAAAATGCAATTTAAATGTTAGAATTTCAAAGTCAAGACGCAATTAGTTTTATAAATTGTAAAGCCGTAAAACGAAATTGCAATAAGAGTAAATTGTCAAACCGCAAAGGGACTCCAAAATAAAAGAGGTTTAAAAATATAGTTTTGAATTTATGCCGTCTCACATAAAAACTTTTCAAAAAATAGAAGAGTTACAACTAAAATATTTTAAACAGTCGAAGTTTTCAAATTGCATGGCACACAACGGTCAGGGCTTGGCGTTGTTGGGGGATTTGAAAAACGTCTGCCCGGCAACTAAAGCCCAATTGAAAAACTAAAGTTGAAGATAACAATTAAA
>JAYTSW010000106.1:0-8723 GCA_043745425.1 Sphingobacteriaceae bacterium
ATCACTTAAATCAAAAATGTCGCTAAGCCAAACCGGAAACTCTTTTCTTAATTCTTCAATATCACTTTGTTCGTTTTCTTCTTTATTACCAATAATTAAATCGGGCTTTAAAGCCCGGATTTTATCAAAATCCAATTTTTTTGTACCGCCTACTCTTTCAATACTCCGATACATTTCATCCGGATGAATACAAAATTTAGTAATACCCACTAATTCCTTTCTCAAACCTAAATCCCACAACAATTCAGATTGTGATGGAACAATGGAAATAATTCGTTTAGGTGTTTCTTTCAATTCAATTTTATACCCTGTTTGGTCAGTCAGTTTCATTTATGTTATAAGTAATAAGGCTATAAAGTTATTGGTTATTACTTACACGATGAAAAAAATTAACTCGATAACCTTATAACTTTTAACCAATAACTTCTATCCACAATATCCAAAATTTTCTCGCATATTTGTATGCCTGTGACTGACACATTAAAAGCTCATATTTCTTTATTTGCCGCGCAGGTTATTTACGCCTTAAATTATTCTATTGCAAAAGACTTAATGCCAAATCATATTGGTCCGTTAGCATTGGTATTATTACGCATTACCGGAGCGGGTTTATTATTCTGGATACTTTCGTTATTTATCAAAAAAGAATCCTTAGCCAAAGGCGATTTAAAAAAAATGGCGATCCTTGCTTTGTTTGGTGTTTTTATCAATCAAGTATTTTTCATTTATGGTTTGAGTCTCACAAAACCAATAAATTCCGCCATTATCATGATTTCAAATCCAATCATGGTAATTGTTTTTACATTAATTTTTTTTAAAGAACGTATTACCATTTTAAAAATCGGAGGTTTGTTATTAGGCATTGTTGGCGCAGTAACTTTACTTTTATTTAAAGGTAATTTTGAATTTGGCAGCGAAACTATAAAGGGCGATTTAATGACTTTAATTAACGCCTCATCATGGGCAGTATTTGTTGTGATGGCTAAACCATACATGCAAAAATATCACACCGTAACAGTTATGAAATGGATATTTTTATTTGGTTTTTTCTATATTCTTCCTGTTGGATTCAATGATTTACGAAATGTACAATGGCAAAGCTGGAGCAACGATATCTATTTTGGCGTAGCATTTGTAGTAGTGGCAACAACTTTTTTAGCCTATTTACTAAATACATATGCCTTAAAAGCATTAAGTCCTTCGGTAGTCAGTATGTACATTTACACTCAACCTTTTTTAGCAACATTATTTGCTGTATTTTTAGGAAAAGATACATTAACGCCAACTAAAATATTATCTGCCGTTTTTATTATTATCGGCGTATATTTAGTAAGCATGAAAACAAAACCCAAGCTATAGACTATCAACAATAAACTATAAACTTATCACAATGTTAAAATCAATGACCGGCTTTGGTAAAGCCACAAAAGAATTTGAAAAACGAACTGTTAATGTTGAGATACGCTCGCTTAATAGCAAAGGAATGGATTTAAGTTTTCGTTTATCCAGTTCGTACCGTGAATTTGAATTGGAATTGCGCAGCGAGATTACCCGTTTATTAGAACGTGGTAAAGTTGATTTATCAGTTTACGTAGAGAGTAAAACAATTGAGACTCCTGTCGAAGTTAATTCTGCTTTGGCAAAAGAATATCACAAAAAAATAAAACAACTCGCTACAGAATTAAATGAGCCCGCTACAGATATTTTACATCAGGTATTAAAAATGCCCGATGTTTTAAAATCAGAACGCAGAGAGCCGGATGAAAACGAATGGAAAGAAATTAAAACCGTAATTACCGAAGCCGTTGAGTCTTTAAATAAATTCAGAGTTCAAGAGGGAAAATCGATTGAGAAAGATTTTACTGAGCATTTAGGTGTTATCGAAGATTGTTTAAATAAAATTATTGCGTTGGATAAAAGTAGAATTGCCGGCATTAAAGACAGAATAAAAGGGAATTTAAACGAAGTTATCGGCGCCGATAAAATTGACGCGAATCGTTTTGAACAAGAATTAATTTATTACATCGAAAAATTAGATATTAACGAAGAAAAAGTTCGTTTAAAAACGCATTTGGATTATTTTTTAACTACTATGAAAGAGCCATCCGGCGGTAGAAAATTAAATTTTATTGCGCAGGAAATCGGAAGAGAAATTAATACTATTGGCTCAAAAGCTAATCACGCAGAAATGCAAAAGTTAGTGGTGTTAATGAAAGATGAATTAGAAAAAATAAAAGAACAGACCAGCAACGTACTTTAAATTTTGAATCCCAATCAAAAATACCTTGTTGTTATTGCAGGGCCTACCGGCGTTGGAAAAACAGCTTTAGCTATTTCTTTAGCAAAATATTTCAATACAAAAATTATTTCGGCCGACTCAAGGCAATTTTACAAAGAGATAAGCATCGGCACAGCTAAACCAAGTCCATCTGAATTAAAAGAAGCTGAGCATTTATTTATAAACTCATTAAGTATTCACGACAATTACAGTATTGGTAATTTTGAAAAAGATGTGATTAAAAAGTTAAATGAATTATTTAATGAATATCAAATTGTTTTTTTAGTCGGCGGCTCGGGTTTATATATTAATGCGGTTTTATACGGTGTTGATGAATTTGAAAATGTTTCTGAAATCACAAAAGAAAATGTACGAAAACAATACGAAGAGAAAGGATTAATTTGGCTACAGGAACAAATTCAAAATTTAGATCCTAAATATTACAATTCCGTTGATGTAAACAACCCTCAACGTTTACAACGCGCCTTGGAAGTTTGTTTGGAAAGTGGAAAGCCCTACTCTGCCTTTTTAAATAATAATAAAAAACAACGTGACTTTGAAACAATAAAAATTTTAATAAATACCGACAGAGAAAAATTATACGAACGCATTAATAAACGCGTTGATAATATGATTAGTGAAGGTTTAGTTGAAGAAGCGAAAGCATTAATTCCTCATAAAAATTTAAATGCATTAAACACGGTTGGTTATAAAGAATTGTTTGCTCATTTTGATGGAGAAATGGATTTACCTTCAGCAATCGATTTAATAAAACAAAAAACACGAAATTACGCCAAACGACAGCTCACGTGGTTTAACAATCAGGATACTTACGAAACATTTGGTTCGGATGACGTTGAAAAAATAAGAGCTTACATAGAAATAATTTTACAGAACTCATAGTATGTTCTCATTTATTAATATTTATAAAAAACTGGAAACACAAGTACTCAACGTTGTGTTTGCCGAATTTTTTATTCAGTTAGTAAATGCAACCTTTATGAACATATTACCCTTGTATATGACTCGTGAAGGGTTTAGTGATGAAGATATTGCTCTTTATATAACCTTTCGATTTTTAGGCGTATTTGCTTTAGCCTTACCCTTTGGAAAATTAATAAAAGGCAAACCATTGGCACCACTGTTTTACGTTTCTTCTTTTTTTGTTCCTTTTTTTGGTTTGGTAATTGTATTTGCCATTGCCTTAAAAATTAAATGGCTGATTTTTACATCACTTTTATTGTGGGGAGCTTCATTTACTTTTATGCAAATTCCTGTATCACCATTCATATTAAGAAACTCTTCAAAAGAAAATCAAACCGCAGGCATTTCTTTGAGTTATAGCACATGGAGTTTTGCAGGTATTTTAAGTGGAGTTGTTATTGCCGTTTTAGATGCAATCAATCCAATCTTATTTAACGAGAAAATTATTCTAATTATTTTTTCAGTAATGGGTTTTGGTGGTATTTATTTTTTATTAAAAACAAAATTCAACGAAAAAATTGACGAGCCCACAAAAACAATTCCTGGTTTACCGCCTCCACCAACAAATTGGCCATTAATTATAAAAGGATTAATTCCTACTTTAATAATTGCAACAGGAGCCGGCTTAACAATTCCTTTCATCAGTTTATTTTTTGATAAAGTACATCATTTAGATAAAGGAGGTTTCTCTGTTATTAGCTCTATTGCTGCTGTTCTAGTTGCTTATGGTGCAATGATGGTGCCAAAAGTAAAACAATATATTGGTTACAAAATTGCAATACCAACAACACAATCTTTAGCAGTCATTTCTTTAGTAGCACTGGCAACAACACAGTTTTACAGTCAATATACGGTTGCTTTATATATTGCTATTGCTTGTTATTTATTACGACAACCCTTAATGAATATGGCGGGTCCGATGACCACTGAAGTTGTTTTAAATTATGTTGGGAAAAACAATAGAGAAATAACCAGCGCACTCATATCTGCAATATGGAGTGGGAGTTGGGTTATTAGTGGTTTTATGGTAAAAATTATGTTTGGAAGAGGATTTGAATTTGTAAACATATTTCTTATAACTTCAGCCTTGTATGCTTTTGGTGTAATAATGTATTATGGATTAATTTTAGATTATGTGAAACGCGAAAACCAAGGCTTAATAGATTCCTAATGCGATTAATTTTACTCAGCATATTTTTTCCAATTATCGTTTTCGGACAAAGCTTAAGTCGCCCTTTGTTAAAAGCTAATTCTGTTTATTTCAGAAGTAATATTTATATTTTTGGTTTTATTCAGAATAAAAATGATTTAGATTTCAAATTATATAAAGTATCATCAGATTTAACGAAGTTAGATTCAATTTCAAATACACTTGGAAAAGAAAAAGTAGAAAATTTTTTAGAAATTACTGCCGATACCTTGCACGGCTATTTAAATTTCTATTTTCAAAAAGTAAATAGTAAAAATTTGGCCACTTTAGTGAGATACAATGACTCGCTGAAACTAATTACTAAGGTAGATAATTTTGAGTCTAGTAAAATTAATAGCCTCACAACATTTGAAAATGAAACGTACAGTTACAAAAAATCAACTTATACAATTCGAACATCTGAAGATAGTTTAGGCAGACAATTTTACCTAACAAAGTATAATGTAATTAGCGATAAAAAACCATTCGAATACAAGCAAGCTTGGCAGTACCCCCTTGAAAAAAGAAACATTAATACAACACATGTGTTTCACGCCGATTCGGAAGTCGTTTTTATTTATGTTACGATATTGTCGGGAGACAGAAAAGGACAATGGATATTAAAACTGAATTCAAAAACCGGAACACTAACAAAAGGAATTAAACTGAATGCTAATGGGGATGACAGGAGTTATATCTTTAATACATTTCATTATGATGCGAAAGAAAAAGAATTATTGCTTGCCGGAAATATATATACTAAACAACAATTAGATTTAGAAACAAAAACGTTTGCCTTTACGGGTCTAAATAAAGAAAATAATTTTTTCTTTATAAAAATTGATGGGAATAATGAGGTTATAAGTCGCGATCAGAAAACAATTCCTGTTGTTGTAATTGCTCCAATAATTAAAACAACTGTTAAGTCGGGGCCTCCTCCTTTTTACAATGTAAAAATTAAAGAATTAAAGAAAATTTCTAAAACGGGTTATAGTTTATATTGTAATATTTATAAAAGCCTTCCTCAGCAATTATTATTTTTATACGAAGCAGGATTTACAATGGATGTGACATTAGAAGAAATGGGAATTGAAGTTTTAGTTGGAAAAATTTATAATCCACTAACTCCATTTCCAAACCTTGTGAATACCGATTTAAAAGATATTAATGGGAAAATAGAATTAAAATCGATACTTGAATTTGATAAATTTCTTTACAAGCAACCTATTACTGATGTGGAAAAACAATTTGGAACAGATGACAATAACAAACCTAAATGGATAATCAATAAAATTGACATCAAAACAGGAATGAGTTCTTTTTATTCAGTTATTGTTGGGTTAAAAGGAATTGAAAATAAATTAATTTTCGAGAATAGTAAATACAACAATCCTCAGATAATAAAGTTAAACAATCAAAAATTAATAAAATTCAGATGCAATCCTGAAACAGGAAGATTTGATGCAGATGTATTAAATTGGTAATTACTTTATCCGTTTTCCGCCGGTAGCAACTCCTGAAAAACTAAACCATCCAATAGCTTTAGTTACTCCTTCAGGTGAAATAATATTTGTCCTCACATTTTCTGGAGTGGTAGCAAACAAACCCGAATTATTAGTTTGATTGATAACCTGCAATAAAAAGAAATAAGTTTCCTTACTTACAGAATGTATTTCAACTGATAAAGTATCTCCGACAGCTAAAACATCAAAACCCGGTACAAGACGATTTATAGTAGGAGGTGTAAATAACAATGTATCATTTGCAGGAACGCTTCCTCCAGTTCCATCGATTGCTAAATTTAAATCATTAGCATTTGAATACGTTACTCCATTTTTTGCAGCTTTAATCCAGTAATAATCAGAAATAGGTCCTGGTAAATCACGGGCCCACAAAATTGTATAGTATCCTGCTTTAGGGGTAAACAAACTTGTGCCGTCTTGATAAATAGCACTGATACTATCTAATTTAGCGGGGCGTTTTTCATCCACTATTGATGTATATACATTTCCATTATAAGTAACTTCTAATTTATAAGCATGGCCTACGTAACCAATTGTGTCAGTATTCGCTAAATTAAAAATATAATCTCCATTACTTTGATCTGAAAAATTATAAATTTTATTATTGGTTAAATCTTTTAAAACAACACTTGCTCCTGCTATTGGAGGTGGGTTTTGATTACTAAAATAATCATCTGTATAGGTAAGTCTCACTTTTTGAGGTGTACGTATACTATTAAGAAATGCATCAACAACAACTAACTTCGAGCCTTTGTCTAATTTTATTTGCACCACATCCTCACAGGATGTGAAAATAAAAACGGTAGCTAAAAAAATAAAATACTTTTTCATGATTAAAATTTAAAATTATAAGTTAATGCCGGAACAATTGTTCCAATTACTGAATATCTTACCGCTTCTGTTTGTGCAGAATTTCCATCTTTTGTTCTGAAATAAATCGAAAATGCATTTCTTCTGTTGTAAACATTGTAAACACTTAGCACTAAAGAATGACGTCTTTTAGAATCAGGATTTCGTGTTAAATTATATGTAACGCTTAAATCCAATCGGTGATAAGGTGTAACTCTGTAATTATTTCGTTTGTTTTCTGTATTATATGGAACATTGATAGTTTGAATTTGAAGTTTTGCGTTCGGGAAAGTACCTGGCGTTCCGCTTAGGAAAACAAAAGTTCCCGAAAAAGTTAAACGTTTATTCAAATCGTAAATTAAAACAGTATTCAACATATGTGTTCTGTCGTATTTAGAAAAAAACCATTGGTCATTACTGATACCACGCACTAAACGTTCGGTTTTTGATAAAGTATAGCTTACCCATCCTGTTAATTTTCCTTTTGTTTTTCTTACATAAAGCTCTGCGCCGTAGGCTCTACCTAAACCCTGCAGTAATTGAGCTTCCAGATATTTATTTAATAACAAATCGGCATTATCAATATAGTCTAACTGATTTTTCATGTACTTGTAGTACACTTCTATTGAAGTCTCAAACATATTATCTTTAAAATTTCTGAAATAGCCTAATGCTCCCTGGTCAGCAACCAAAGGTTTAATGTTATTTGTTGCTGATGTATATACATCTAACGGTGTGCTCGCAGCTGTATTAGAAACTATTTGAATGTACTGTGCCATTCGATTATAACTCGCTTTAATTGAGCTTTTATCATCAATAACATAATTTAAACTAAAGCGAGGCTCAGCATTATTGTAGGTATTGGAGAAATGCCACTTATCGTATTTTATTTCCGAAGCAAGTGGTTTTTCAGTATTGGCAATTGTATCTCTGTAATTATAAATTGTTTTAGCAATGTAAGTGAAGGCGCTCCAACGCAAACCATATTCAAACGTTAAACGCGGACGAATTTTGTATTCGTGACCAATGTATGCGGCATACTCAATTCCTTTTTTATCCTGTAGACCAATATTTATTTTGTTGTTATTATTATCGGTTACGGTTGCTGTACCGGGTTTAAAATTATAAGACAAACATTGTAAACCGAAGCGTATGGTGCTTCTACTATTAGCGTAATAAATAAAATCGGGTTTAAGGCTATAATTAACAATATTTGATTTCCACTCAAACTTTTGATTAGTGCCTTCATTCTTAAAACCTAATTCATAATCGTAATTACTATAGAAAGCTGTTAAGTTCATGAAAAGTTTATTATTGATTACGCGATTCCATCTTAGTGTAGTAGTTGCGTTACCCCAATTAAAAGTGAATCCTGCGCCAAACACGTCTTTACCAAAATAACCGCTCACAAAAACTGTATTCTTATCGTTTATCTTCCAATTTAATTTCGCTGTTAAGTCGTAGAAATAAAATTTAGCGTCTTTAAGTTCGGGTCGGTTTTTCTTTAAGAAAGGTTTTGATAAAATATCAATATAACTTCTTCGTCCCGCAATTATAAATGAAGCTTTGTCTTTTACCAATGGAGCTTCAACAGAAAATCTACTAAAAATTGTACCAATACCTCCGTTAACTTCTGCGCGTTTATTATTTCCTTCTTTCATTCTTATATCAAGAATAGAAGAGACACGTCCGCCGTATTGGGAAGGAATGCCACCTTTAATTAATTTTACATCTTTAACTGCGTCGGGATTGAATACAGAGAAGAAACCAAATAAGTGTGATGAATTATAAACTGGAGCCTCATCCATTAACACTAAATTCTGATCAATATTTCCGCCGCGTACATTAAATCCGCTTGCACCTTCTCCAACGGTCGTCACCCCTGGTAAGAGTTGAATTG
>JAYTSW010000107.1:0-31359 GCA_043745425.1 Sphingobacteriaceae bacterium
GTCACCGGTGCAGTGTAAGGTGAAGGACAATCGTCATACCATAAACCAATAGCAGCTAAAACAACTCCACCCACAGCTTGTAATTCAATACGAGTTACATCATCCTCTAGACGTCGACCGTTAGGGAAACCATCCATGTTAGGAATGAATTGCATTGCAATAGTACTGTAAGTAGGATTTGTTAAACCTAATACACAAGCTTGAACTAATCCTAAAGAACTAAAATTAGGATCACTTCTTTGTGTAACAGGAACAGCCATATTTAAACGTAACATATCACCAAAAAGAGGCAAGAAATTATTAATAAAAGGTTTACCAGCCGCTAACGGATTACCTGCAGGTTTACCTGTAGCTAATTGATAAGGTCGCAAATTAGGAACACCTGTATGGAAAATAGGTAATAAATCTACCGAGCGAGGTTTTCCCGGGCGCAATAAATATCCACCAAAAGCTGAAGAATGTAAAGCGGTACCAACTAAAGCAGAGTTTGGAATACCGGATAAACCAGCAGCACCATTTGCAAAACTGTATGCACCTAATGAATTAGTTTGTGTACGTAAAGAAGTAGATAATGCAGGAACAGCAGCAGCGTAAGCATTATTACCCAAATACAAAGCTAATTCCGGATTACAGAAATAATTTTCGTGATAAGCAATTTCATTATACGGCGTACGTGAATTCCAAAGATCTTTCGATCCGATAGGAATGATAGCTTCGTTAGTTAAAGGCATACCAACACGTGATACTTGTACATAAGCACCAGCATCATTTGGATTTCCACCAGTACCACTAAGCGTTCTTGTAGTTGGACGACTTGCTGAAGCCCATACACCAATAATAAAACGACTATCTAATATATTAGTAGCAGAACTAACTGCTAAACCTGAACTTTGTAAAGTACTAATTGGAATTTGCATGGTGATACTGTGAACATTTTTATGTCCTACACCATCACGCGCAGTTCCTGTTGAACGCGTTTGTCCTAAGTCAAAAATTCCACCTAAGTCAACAAAGAAAGGATCATCAACCGGACCGCAAAATACTTTTTCTCCACCACCACCAGTTGCGTTAACAACAGCAGCAGTCATTAAAGCATCATAAGTTGCAGCGTTTAATCCAACTGCTGAACTAATTGAACGTGGACCAATATTTGGAGGAGGAACAACTCCTGAACTTACAATGGTTACAAACGGACCTGAGTTTAAACTCTTCTCACAGATGTAAGACGTTTTTAAATTCTCTTTTCCTAAACGAATGTTAAAGAAAGTAGTTGTGTCCTGATTTGTTTTTGTAAATGTAAAACGATAAGTAATGTCATCACCTGTTGTGCCATTATTTTCGATATGAATTTCATAACGAATGTTTTCTCCGAACGACGCATAATTTGGCCCTCCTTGAGATAATTGTAATGGAACATAATTTGCAACAATAGTTACTTTGTTTGTATCATCCGGACTGCGGAATGCGTAAAGGTCCGTATTGTCGGCCAGCGGATCGTTTGAGATCAGCGGCGCTTCCCTGTGGCTTGATGCCTGAAGGGTAGATTTTTGTGAGTCCCAGGCATAAAATGCAACTGCCGAAGCAATAACACAAGAAATGCCAAGAAACGTTTGTGTAGATTTTTTCATTTTTAACAAGATTAGTTATACCTATACCTACGATAATAAAGGCTATTTAGATTTTTTAACGAATAAAATTAAAGGCCTAGTTTCTAGCGAATTAAGAAAAATAAAGGCTTAATGGAGGGGAATAAAGCTCCTACCTTTTTTTGTTGAAGAGTACAATATATAAGAGGCTTTACCTATAATATGACTTTCGGGCACAAAACCCCAAGCGCGAGAGTCGATGGAATTGTGGCGGTTATCGCCCATCACAAAATAATAGTTTTGTTTAAAAGTGTAATAGGATGCAGGCGTATTATTTATGAATGTTGAATCATTCCTTAATTGTATGACCGTATTCTCATTTTTTTCGATGAGTTTTTGATACAACGAAATATTGAAAGCATTAATAACGATACTGTCCCCTTCTTTTGGAACATAAATCGGCCCAAAGAAATCGTAATTCCATTTTATTGTAGATGTATACGGAAAACAATTTGGCGTATAATACTCTTGCGGAAATAAATTTATGTTTATCGACGTAACGTGTTCCGATCTTGAAATGGAATCCGCCATCAGATAACTCATGAAACAGGAAATACTTTGTTTATCAAGAGATAAATTACCTATCGGCAGATTTAAAGACCGAATGAAAATAGAATCAATTTCTTTATCGGATGTAATGGTAAAATTAAAATATATGTTATCCGGATTTTTTACATTTTTACTGTTAATGTAAACATTACCGTTATTAATTTCTAAAGTATCTCCCGGCAACGCAACGCAACGTTTAATATATTCTTCGCCGATGTCGATTGGAGTTTCAATATTAAGAGGATAATTAAACACTAACAAATCATTTCTTTGTATGGAACCAAAACCAAACAAGCGCATATAAGGCAAGCTAATCCAATCTAAAAACTTATCACTGCCTCCAAATTTAAACGACAATGGTGTAATTGGAACTCTGGCACCGTAAGTCATTTTATTTACAATCACTACGTCCCCTTCAAATAATGTGCCACGCATCGAGTCGCTTGGAATTGTATATACGCGAAAAACAAAAACACGCAATAGCAGCCAGAGAAAAAAAGACCAAAACAAAATTTTAATTATTTTTCGGAACAGAAACAAATTTTAAAATTTAAACAGTTGGCCCAAAGATAGCAAATTGAAAACAGAAATATGGTTTCTGTTACTTCTTATAAAAATTCATGCTGTCAACATATTCCCAGGCTTTTTCGGGGAGAAAAAAACGAACATCCTTTTTCTTTTTAATCGCATCGCGGATAAATGTAGAAGAAATATCCATAGTTGGCGCTTCAGTCATTATTACATTCGGATGTTTATCGAATTTACTTTTTCCGGCATCAGGCCGAGGATATACAAATAATTTGTAGTGCTTTAAAATTTCTTCGTGATTTTTCCATTTATCAAATGTCGCTAAATTATCCTGACCAATAATTAAACTGAAAGTATGTTTAGGATATTTTTCTTTGAGATGCGCTAAGGTATTTACGGTGTAAGATGGTTTAGGTAAATCAAATTCAATATTTGAACTTTTAAATTTCGAAAAATCTTCAACCGCAACATTCACCATATATAAACGCTGATTTTGTCCGAGCAATGTTTTCTTTTCTTTGAGCGGATTTTGCGGCGATACTACAAACCATAATTGGTCCATATCGGTAAACTCCACCATATAATTCGCAATGGCCATATGACCAATATGAATGGGATTGAATGATCCGAAGAATAATCCGATGTGCATTTGTATATTTTTGTTCGACCCCTTTAGGGTCGTATTTAAATTTTCTTTTTCCTTCTATTAACCTTAGACCCCTTCAGGGTCTCTGGATGTATTGTGGTTTTCCTTGTGAGTTTAACCCTGAAGTGTAAAATGCCTACAAACTCATTAACCAATATTATTGATGACCCCGGAGGGGGGGGGGTCAAATGTCAATAAAAAATCAAATACAAAAACACAACAACCCCAGCGGGGTTGAACATCATTTCTGCCCCATCAACTTCGTTACGTACTTTCCAACAATGTCAAATTCTAAATTTATTTTATCTCCAACTTTTAGTGTTTTGAAATTGGTGTTCTCAAATGTATACGGAATAATATGAACAGAGAAAGTTGTATCTCTTGAATCTACAACCGTCAAACTTACACCGTTAATCGTAATGCTTCCTTTTTCAACTGTAATATTTTTGGAACTCTTTTCGTGCTTAAATATAAATTCCCAGCTGCCGTTTATATCTGTAATTTTTGCGCAAGTCGCTGTTGTGTCAACATGACCTTGAACAATATGTCCGTCAAATCTTCCATTGGCTGGCATACAGCGCTCTAAATTTACAACGTCACCAACTTTTAAGTTACCTAGATTAGTTCGCTTTAATGTTTCATCAATTGCGGTTACAACATAATTATTCCCGCTAATCGAAACAATCGTTAAGCAAACACCATTATGCGCAACACTCTGATCAATTTTTAATTCAGAAGTGATTGATGAAGAAAAGGTGAAGTGAACATTCGTTCCTTCTTTTTCTATCTTCTCTGCTTTACTAAGTGTTTCTATTATTCCTGTAAACATATTCTTTAATAAACGTGTGTCATCCTGAGCCCGACGAAGGGCCGTGAACATGATTAATCCTTTTTCAAAAGCAACTGCGTTAACAAACTTTCCGTCTTAGCCTTATATAATTCAAATTCTTTTCCTGTAGCCGGGCCATTAAAGCCTGTGTAAATACTTTTTACATTATGCTTGCGGTCTAAAATTATTGTAGTAGGAAATGCTGTAATGCCATTTAAGAAAGATAAACTCTCAGATGCTTTTATTTTTCCCGTTAAGCCTGTCACTAACACTTCATAATCTACTCCGTATTTTGTTTTTAGTCGGGAGATATTTTTTTTATTTTTTTCAAAGTCATCCGTTTTTTCATAGGCGAGTGCGACAATTTCTAAACCTTTACTTTTGTATTGCTTATACACTTTAGAAAGATAAGCCGTTTCATCCATACAATTCGGACACCAGCTTCCCATAATCTGAATCACAACTACTTTATTATTGAATTTGACATCGTTCAAAGTGACAGTTTGCTTTTCAAGATTCGGAAACGAAAAATTTACTTTTTCATTCGGACTTTTCAATGTAGTAATCCCTTCTGGATCTTTTAATAGAAACTTTTCATTACGAATTGCAAACCAGTCTTCCGTTCCTGAAATGCCATAAAATACTTTCCCGCTCAATGAATCTGCTTTCCCCATTTTCTTTCCGCTGTTAGCGAAAAATAAAAAGGCATGCGCGCCGTCGAAACAGGACATAGCCAAATCATCATTTTGAACAGAGCCTTCTAAATATCTGTAATCACCGGTCTCAGTTAAAAATGTTCCGGTTACTTTGTTTCCTATTTGTTTAAACATGCCAATAGCTTTGTATTCGTCAGCGGTTTTTGGATTGAAAGTTACTTCATAACGCCCACTAAAATCACATTTTGGTTTGGCTGATGTTATAAAACGTCTATTATCATTGTAGTAAGCTTCAAAGGGAATTTTATTTTTTTCTTTCTTGGCATTATTAATCCACGCGCCTCGCAATGTATCATTTTTCAAAACAGTTCTGAATTCCGAATCAAATACGGGCATTTTAAAATTAACGGAGTCACCTTTTAATTCAATTTCTGTAACAGTTATTTTTTCTTCAGCATTTAGAACATCAATGGAAAGGAACTCATTAACGTAGCGCACATTTAAATTAAACGGCAATATTAACTCGTTTCGTTTTTCACTAAGGGTTAATACGCCGCGCCAGATGCCGGGCTTGAATTTTGTTTGACTAAAACCAAAAGCAGAAATGAGAATAAATATGGCAAAAAATCTTTTCATAATAACACAATAAAGATACTGAATTTTATTTAGAAAGAGACACTGAAAAAGTAGTGTTTTTATAGGGGGAAAGGGCATGTATTTCTTCCATTATTTTTTTCTGCCACTCGCGCTGTTTGCCGCCATCCATCGAACCATCCGTTTCGTTGTCGTATTTATCCTGATAAAGATCCATTTCTTTATCAATCACTTCATATAAAGAATCTGAAACTGTTTTTACGTTTTCGTAAGATGAATAAAGTCGCTCTTTAATTAATTTGCGAAGTTTGCGAGCATATAATTCATCAATATCAAAATGTTTTTGCTCATGATCTAAAACGGATTGGTTTATCCATGAAACTTTTTTCCAAGATTTGTGACAAAGAAAAACGGCTTCCACTTTTACTTCCACAATTTTGTCTTTTTGTTCGGTGGTTTTATACATGTCGTAATGCGTGGAAGCGGCCGCAAAACGTTTTTGAGGCTTCCCCCTAAAATCATCCCAAGTTAAGGGGCGCGTTTCGTCCCAGACTAAAATGTCTTTATCCTCTTTAAATGAAAAGAGGAGAATGAAGAAAGGAAAAATATATTTTATATAATTCATTTGTCACAAATTTCACTAATTAACACGAATAATTAGTGACCATTCGTGTAATTAGTGGCTCTGATTAATTGAACGCATTCGCAAACCATTTTTCGAACAAACCGCCTAAAACAGGAAGTGGTTTCATAGCACCGTTTGCTGCATTAATTATGCCTAAGATAACCAGCACTAATATTAATATCCACATAACGGGCGATAAAAATAAAACCGCAAATCCAATAAAAGGAAGAAATGCAATAATCATCATGGCAAACCAAGAAGCAATTCCAAACAACAATAAACCGGTTGCTTGTTTTAAATGGTAAGAAGCAATTTTAGTTTTATTATTACTATGCAGAATTATAGCAACAATATATCCAATTAAAGTAATGTAAGCTAAAATAGCTGCTGTTTTATCTTCTTGTTGCGTGGGTTGATTTGCGTTTTCCATGGAAGTAGTTTTTAAGATTAATTAAAGTTAGAACAATTTGCCACGAATTACATTAATTTACACCAATTATTTATTAGTTCTTATTCGTGAAATTAGTGGCTACACTACAATATTCACAATCTTCTTCGGCACAACAATTACTTTTTTAGGAGATTTTCCTTCTAAGTATTTTTGTGTTTGCTCAGCTTCCATTACCAATTTTTCAATCTCAGCATTAGTAAGCGTTGTTGGCAATTCAATATTGAAACGTGTTTTACCATTGAAAGAAACAGGATAATTAAAATTATCTTCCACTAAATACGCTTCGTTAAATTCAGGGAACTTAGCAAAGACAATACTTTCTTTATGACCTAATTGTTCCCATAACTCTTCAGCAATATGTGGCGCATACGGAGAAACTAAAATTAATAAGGGTTCTAATATCGAACGCTTGTTGCATTTTTGCTCGGTTAATTCATTGACGCAAATCATGAAATTACTTACCGATGTATTGAAAGAGAAACGCTCAATGTCTTCTGTAATTTTTTTAATGGTTTTATGTAATGTTTTTAATTCTGCTTTTGTTGGTTCGGCATCCGTGACACCCCCCTGGGGCCCCTCGAGGGTGGAATGATACAACTTCCAAAGTTTTTTTAAAAAACCTGAAACACCAGTAATGCCATTTGTATTCCAAGGTTTACTTTGCTCTAATGGACCCAAAAACATTTCATACAAACGTAAAGTATCAGCACCAAATTTTTCGCAAATGTCATCAGGTGAAACTACATTGTACTTCGACTTTGACATTTTTTCTACTTCAGTTCCGCAAATATATTTTCCATCTTCCAGACGGAATTCCGCATTTTTATACTCAACACGCCATTCTTTAAATGCTTCAAGATTTAAAATATCATTCTCAACAATATTTACATCTACATTCAAGCGGGCAATGTGAGTTCGGAAAACACTTATATCATTACGTTCAGGAAAAGCTTCTTTAATGTTTTTAGTTTGAAGAGACAAAATACTATCTATAGTTTCCGAATTTTCCTCTTGAATTTCCTGGGCAATTTTTTTAGAAACAAAAATGCTCCTAATTTTCGAGAAATCAACATTCTCAGAGAACACAAGGCTATTTGGCACTTGATAAACAAAATTACTTCTTCCCTGTATCATTCCCTGATTGATCAATTTCTTTGCAGGTTCATCAACCGAAATAAAATTTAAGTCGTGTAAAAATTTTGTCCAAAAACGAACGTACAATAAATGCCCTGTTGCGTGTTCGCTTCCTCCTATATACAAATCCACTTGTCCCCAGTAGTCAGCTAATTTTCTATCAGCAAAAGCTGTTTTATTATTTGCGTCCATGTAACGCAAAAAATACCATGAGCTTCCAGCCCAGCCAGGCATTGTAGTTAATTCGTAATCGTATTGTCCTTTGTATTTCCAGTCTTTCGCGCGGCCTAATGGCGGTTCCCCATCTTCAGTTGGTAAATATTTATCTACTTCCGGTAATATCATTGGCAATTCATTTTCAGGAAGCGCATTTGGAATTCCATCTTTGTAAAAAATAGGAATAGGCTCTCCCCAATAACGTTGCCTTCCAAAAACAGCATCGCGTAAACGGAAATTAATTTTTCCTTTTCCTAAATTCTTTTTTTCAATTTCTTCAATCGCTTTTTTAATAGCTACTTTTACATCCAAACCATTCAGGAAATCGGAATTGATCATCTTTCCTTCTTTCTCATCCCAACTTGCTGTTGCAAAATCGTGTTCTGTAGTTGGCGTTATCACTTGTGGTTTTTCTAAACCGAAATGCGTTGCAAATTTAAAATCGCGTTCATCATGCGCGGGCACTGCCATCACAGCGCCTGTTCCATATCCAGCCAACACATAATCTCCCACCCAAACCGGAATTAATTTTTTTAAAAACGGATGTTCAACATAAGCGCCGGTAAATACGCCGCTCACTTTATTTACATCAGCTTGCCTTTCGCGTTCACTTCTACTTTTTGCTTTCTCCACATAATCATCAACGGCCCCTTTTTGTTCTTTAGTTGTAATTTTATTTACTAATTCATGTTCAGGTGCTAATGTTACAAATGAAACACCGAAGATTGTATCAGGTCGCGTTGTAAAAACTTCAATCGTCAACATCGAGCCGTTAATCAAAAATTTCAAACTCGTTCCTTCACTTCTTCCAATCCAATAGCGTTGCGATTCTTTTAAACTATCTGTCCAATCAATTTTATCTAATCCATCTAAAAGCCGTTGTGCGTAAGCCGTTATGCGCATACTCCATTGTTTCATTAATTTGCGTTCAACAGGATGTCCGCCACGTTCGCTCACGCCGTCTTTCACTTCATCATTTGCCAAAACAGTTCCCAGTGCAGCGCACCAATTCACATACGCTTCACCCAAATAAGTTAAGCGGTATTGCATTAATGTATCTGATTTTTCTTTTTCCGAAAACGCTTTCCATTGCGCGGCTGTAAATGCTTTCGTGTCTTCATCACAAACAGCGTTTATTTTTTCATTGCCGTTTTTTTCAAACTCAGCAATTAAGGTTTCAATTTTTTCCGCTTTGTCAGAATTTTTATTGTACCACGAATTAAAAATTTGAATAAAAACCCATTGTGTCCATTTATAATATTCAGGTTCCGATGTTTTAATTTCACGGTCCCAGTCAAAACTGAAACCGATTTTATTCATCTGATCTTTGTAACGGGCAATATTTTGTTCTGTAGTAATTTTTGGATGTTGTCCGGTTTGTATAGCGTATTGTTCAGCCGGCAAACCAAAACTATCCCAACCCATGGGGTGCAACACATTAAAACCTTTGTGGCGTTTGTAACGCGCCATAATATCAGAAGCAATATAACCAAGAGGATGACCAACATGTAAGCCCGCGCCCGAAGGATAAGGAAACATATCTAACACATAATATTTTGGCTTCGTGGAATTGTTTTCTGCTTTAAAAGGCTTTGTGTCCTTCCAAATTTTCTGCCATTTTTTTTCTATCTCACTAAAATTGTAGTCCATATAATTTTGCTCTACAAAGATAGTGGATTTTGAGAGAGGGGCAAGGGGTTTTTTAGCGACAGTTTAGGTGGTAAAAAGGTTTGGGCGCGGGCGCCTGAGGCGGACCGCGCTTGTAGTTTAGCCTGAGCCTGCCGAAGGACTCTAATCTTTTTGCAAGGGGCAGGGCAAAAAGGATTTCCGCTACAATCGCTCACGCTTCTTCTTCAATAGTAATTGCGGCTGGCAAATCAATTTTTAAAATTCTTTGGGAGATGCGCGAGACCTAACGCTGTCGCAAGCGCGTAGATTGTGCGAAGCAACGGCCTAACGAATTCCTTACAGCAACTTAAACTCATCCGCATCCAATCCCACAGGAAATGCTTTGCGGAAATCATCAAGAAAAGTTTTATCTAAAGTTAAAGTTTCAATGCTTTCTTCGTTGGGTTTTGTTGTGCTGATAATTTCTCCTTTGGGATTAATTACCATGCTGTCGCCGGAATGAGCAACATCATTCCCATCTTTACCAATACGATTCACGCCTATAACGTAACATTGATTTTCGATAGCGCGAGCAATTAATAATTGTTTCCATGGATAAGAGCGGGATTCAGGCCAATTAGCAACATAAACCAAAACATCGTAAGCCGCTGTTGACACACCGTTAGTTTTTGTATAAGTGTTTCTGCTCCAAACCGGAAAACGTAAATCATAACATACCAGCGGACAAACATTAAATTCGCCAACTGGTTTTATTATTTTCTGAGAACCGATTTCGTAATGCTTTTCTTCACCTGCCATACGAAACAAATGGCGTTTATTATAGATGCTTGTTACTCGATTTGGTTCTACCCAAAATAAACGGTTAAAATAACTTCCGTTTTCTTCGGCAGCAACGCTTCCACAAATAACCGCATTTGTTTTTGAGGCCCAGTTTTTCATCATTTTTAAAGCATCACCATTGCTTGGCTCGGCTAATTCAGCGGGGTCCATAGTGAAACCGGTGCTAAACATTTCAGGTAATACGATGAAATCGGTAGTGTCCTTAATTGAATTGATGAGGGTATCGAAATGCGCCAGATTTTTTTGACGGTCTTCCCAATGAAGGGCGGTTTGAATAAGAGTAACGTTCATTATCGGCAAATGTAGTCAATAGAATTACCATTATATTATTAACTTTACAACATGCCTCAGATTTCGGTCGTAATAATAGCCTATAACGAAGAAAAAAACATTGGCCGCTGCCTCGATTCGGTAAAAGATATTGCCGATGAGATTGTGGTTTTAGACTCAGGTAGCACCGACCGTACCAAAGAAATTTGCTTGCATTATGGCGTAAGTTTTTATGAACATAAATTCGATGGACATATTGAACAAAAAAACCGTGCTATTACCTACGCTAAGTTTCCTCATATTTTGTCGTTGGACGCGGATGAAGCGCTTGATAATACCTTAAAGAAATCTATTTTAGAAACAAAAAGCAATTGGACTAAAGATGGTTATTACATGAACCGTTTAACTAATTATTGCGGACATTGGGTAAAGCATTGCAATTGGTATCCGGACACAAAATTACGTTTATGGAATAGCAGAATTGGAAAATGGACGGGAACCAATCCGCACGATAAATACGAAATGAATGCCGGTGATAAAAATACTGGCCATTTAAGCGGTGATATTTTACATTACAGTTATTACAGTGTGGAAGATCATTACAAACAAGTAGAATATTTTACCAATATTGCCTCAAATGCTTTTTTTCAGGAAGGAAAAAAATCGAATGCGTTTAAATTAATGATAAATCCTGTTGCAAAATTTATTGATCATTATATTTTGCATTTGGGGTTTTTAGATGGAAAAGCAGGATATTCTATTTCAAAAATTTCGGCTTACGCTACGTATTTAAAATATAAAAAATTACGCGATTTATATAATGCAAAAAGGGCCTGATAATTTTTCAATTATTTTGAGTCGCACCGACAGTATTGGCGATGTTGTTTTGACGTTACCAATGGCGGGATATATAAAAAAGCATTTCCCAAAATGTAAAATCATTTTTTTAGGAAGAAATTATACACGTGATGTTGTTGCTTTATCAGAACATGTGGATGAGTTTATAAGTTGGGATGAAACTAAAACTTTGCCAAAGTCAGATGTAATTGTTCACGTATTTCCTGTAAAAGAAATCGCACGCACCGCAAAACAAGCCGAAATTAAATTAAGAGTAGGTACAACGAATCGTTTATTTCATTGGGGAACATGTAATAAATTAGTGAGTTTATCCAGAAAAAATTCTGATTTACACGAATCGCAATTGAATTTAAACCTGTTGGCGTTTTTAAATATTCCAACAGAAGTAAAATTAGATGACATAAAAAACTATTACGGTTTTACAAAAATCGAACCCTTAGGCGAAGAATTTTTAAAGCTGATTGATAAAACAAAAACCAATGTCATTCTTCACCCAAAATCAAAAGGCAGTGCAAGAGAGTGGGGATTGGATAATTTCTCGGAATTAATAAATTCTCTTCCTGAAAATAAATTCAAACTATTTATCAGTGGCACAAAAGAAGAAGGTGAACAGGCAAAATCTCTTTTAGATAAACATAAAAGCGTTACTGATTTAACTGGGAAATTAAGTTTGAAACAATTTATTTCATTTATTAATAATGCCGACGCCTTGGTTGCAGCAAGTACTGGACCGTTACATATTGCCTCTGCATTGGGTAAAAATGCAATTGGATTATTTGCGCCAATGCGCCCCATTCATCCAGGAAGATGGATGCCTGTTGGAAAAAATGCTCATTACGTAGTATTAAATAAAGATTGTAGCGATTGCAGAAAATTAAAGGATTGTCATTGCATACGAGAAATTAAATCAAAACAAATCGTAGATATCCTGACGCAGCCCGATAGTTATCGAGGTCAGGATGACAACCGCAAGTGAATATAAATTATTGTATATTTAAGAAGTGAATACTTACAAGGATAAAGTGATTTGGATAACTGGTGCTTCTTCAGGCATTGGCGAAGCTTTGGCTTTAGAGTTTGCTAAGAGTGAAGCGCGATTAATTTTATCAGCGCGTCGTGAAGACGAATTAAAAAGAGTAGGCACATTAACTAAATTACCGGAACTGGATTTAATGATTTTACCTTTTGATTTATCGGATACATCAAAAGCGAGCGGATTAGCCGCACAGGTAATGAATAAATTCGGGAAGATTGATATTTTAATAAATAACGGGGGACAAAGTCAGCGTGAAGAAGCAATTAAAACTGACGAGGCCACGGAACGCAAATTATTTGAAGTAAATTATTTCAGTGCTGTGAATTTGAGTAAGGCGGTTCTGCCATATATGCTAAAACAAAAAGGTGGACACATTGTAGTTGTGAGTTCTATCGCTGGAAAATTTGGTTTTTATTTACGCTCATCATATTCTGCTGCTAAACACGCTTTACATGGTTATTTTGAAAGTTTGCGTTTAGAAACAGAAAATAAAGGCATTAAGATTTTAATGGTTTGTCCAGGTAAAGTAAAAACAAATATTTCTTTGAATGCTTCAGCAGGAAAAGATGCTCACGGTAAGATGGATCCAAGCCATGAAAACGCCATGAGTGCAGATGAAGCCGCAAAACAAATCATTGATGGCATCTCCAATAACTCCGAAGAAATTTTAATTGGCGGCAAAGAAATAAAAGCCGTAACACTTAGAAGAGTTTTCCCGAAATGGTTCGGAAAGATTATTCGTAAACAGAGTCCTTTTTAGTCACGCCGTCATTCCGCCGCCAAAGGCGTTAGCGGAATCTCATTTTTTTCAGAGTTTTACTTTGAAAAAAATTGCTTCATCGGTGTAAAATAAAAATCTTTCCAGCCTTGCGTATATTTTTTGGCGTCGCCTTTTTGTAAACCGTGATGGTATAAACTTAGTTTTGTTTTCCCTGCCTTTTCTTCCAATGTAATTTCTAAAGTAGAATCAGGTGCATCTTCAGGAAATTCGGAAGTTCGCCAGCTTTGTATAATTTTCTTTCCTGCTTTTAATTCTAAATTCTTTCCCCATATATAACCATCCCATGAAGAATGTTTTGCATTTACTTTAGCACTTGCGGTTGCTTCTGCTCCTGTAAATAAAGAGTGTTCTTTACTGCTTAACCAGGCCTTGTATAATTTATCTGCACTTACAGGAAGTGTGATGGACGTTTTTAGAGATTCCATATGCATGAATTTTACATTAAATGTAATGATTTTTCAAACGCGGAAGTTTCCCTCTCCTACAAGGAGAGGGTGGTTCGCTTTGGCGAACCGGGTGAGGTTAATTGGTTAGGTAATTAGTTTGGAGTTATGATTAACAGTATGCGTTGTTAACCTCATCCGTCAGCCAAAGGCTTACACCTTGTCCTATGAGGAGAAGGGAAATCACATAAAATTAAACATTAAAATAGAGCTCGGAATAAAAGGAATAAACTTCCTGATAAAACCATTGTTACGGGTAAAGTTAATACCCATGCTAATGCAATTGTAGTAATGGTTTTTTTCTGAAGATTTTTTAATCCTTTCTTTGCTACCATTGAACCAGCAATACCTGATGATAACATGTGTGTAGTTGAAACCGGTAATCCATAAGCTGACGCCATACCAATACCAATTGAAGCAACAATTTCAGCACTTGCGCCTTGAGCATAGCTCATGTGTTGCTTGCCGATTTTTTCGCCAACCGTTTTCACAATTCTTTTCCATCCAATCATTGTTCCTAATCCTAAAGAAATAGAGATTAAAATAATTACCCAACTCGGCGCAAACTCCACTAATTTTTTTGCACTCTTAATTTCTGCTTTTAAAACGCCAGAATCTTTTGATGAGATAGCAAAGTTTGGGCTTTTCAATAATTTTTCAGCGCCCTTAGTTAATTTAACTATGTCTTTACGCAAATTAAATCGTTCTGCTAAATCAATATCAGAAGCGTGAATTTTTCCTGTAACAGCAGTCATATATGAAGCGGTGTGTTTTTTAATACTATTGTAATTTTTAAATTCATCTTTACCAAACTGTGTAGTATCTGTTGCGGCAATAATTTTTTGTATCTCTAAAACATTTCCGTTAACGCTTTGTAAATTTATTTTTTCATCTAATGAAAATTGCCCTGGTAAAATGGCAATTAAAATCATCATTAAAATACCAACTCCTTTTTGTCCGTCGTTTTGTCCGTGAAAAAAACTAACCAAACCACAAGTCGTCCATAACATCATTCGGATCCAGATAGGAGGTTGTTTACCAGGTATTGGTTCTTTGTAAACAGTTTCGTTTTTTACAAAGCGTTTAAAAACAAACATAATAAGGATGGCCATACTAAATCCTGCGAGAGGTGAAAGTAATAATGCTAAACCTGTATCTTTTGCTTTGTCCCAATTAACGGCATTTAATCCCATCTCACCAGGCAAAAAATAAAACGCTAAACCAATTCCGATTACCGAACCAATTAAAGTGTGGGAACTTGAAGCGGGAATTCCTAAGTACCAAGTGCCGAAATTCCAGATGATAGCAGAAAGCAATAATGCTAAAATCATAGCGATGCCATGTCCAATATTCGAATCCACCAAAACCTCCATGGGTAATAAATTCACAATTCCCATTGCTACTGCAATACCCCCTGTTAATACCCCTATAAAATTTAAAATACCTGAATACACAACTGCAACAGTTGGCTTCATGCTGTTAGTATAAATAACAGTTGCTACTGCATTGGCAGTATCATGAAAACCATTAATGAATTCGAAAACGCAAGCTAATAGTAAGCAAGCAATAAGTAAGATGGCAAGGCCAGTAGTTAATCCAAACATAATTTTAATTTAGTGTTACAAAGCTATTTTTAAGCAGCTATATGACTGTTAAATTAAGGTTAAGGTTTAGTTACAACAAACGAATCTATATTGATAATCAATGAGTTAAAAGAAACGGAAATTATTTCTCTTTATGCCTCAAAACCTTTGCTTCCAGATAAAAAATAATTTCTTCTGCAATGTTCTTACTGATATCGCCAGCCTTTTCGATACGGCGGACTAAGGAAAGCATTTTTAGATATTTTTCGATCTCTTCAGGATTTTCTTTAATGGAATCAATTACATTAAGAAAAGCGGTTTTATTTATTTCATTAATATATTCGTCGCGTTTAAAAATCTCACGTGCTTTTTGTGCATCGTTGTTTTGGAAAGCAATTAAAGTATCTTTTAAAAGTTCACAAGCTTCCTCAAACATAACCAAAGCATTTGTTTTTGTAATTAAATCACTGTAAAAGTCATCACCTGATTTTATAACGAATTTAGCAATACGGGCCGCAATATCGCCAGCTCTTTCAAGACTAGAATTAATTTTAATAACAGAAAGAATAAAACGCAAATCAATTGCAACGGGGTTATATAAAGCGATAATATTTTCGCAATTTTTTTCTATTTTCAAATCCAGTTCGTTCACCTGAACTTCAAGTGAAATAATTTCCTGAGCCTTGTGTTTGTCCATTGTTGAAAGAACACGCATGGCACTTTTTAATTGCATGGAAACCGTTTCCCATTGCTTAACAAAATCCGATTTTAATAATTCAAGTTCTGATTCAAAGTGATTCATGTGTTTAGTTTTCGAAATGCGAGAAATTCAAATTTTTTGTTTTCAAATCCTCTGGTTATAAGAGCAATATAATTAAATTAACAATAACTTTACCTTCACGTAACAAAAAATTATCCAAAGCGCCCTGTTATATAATTCTGTGTTTTTTCTTTTTTGGGGTTGGTGAAAATTTCTTTAGTGCCTCCAAATTCAATTAATTCTCCAAGATAAAAGAAAGCAGTACTATCACTTACCCTTGCTGCTTGTTGCATATTATGTGTTACAATAACAATTGTATATTTTGCTTTAAGTTCGTGAATTAATTCTTCAATTTTTGCAGTCGAAATGGGATCCAAAGCTGAAGTTGGCTCGTCCATTAAAATGATGGAAGGTTGAATCGCTAATGCTCTTGCAATACACAAACGCTGTTGTTGTCCGCCCGATAATTCAAATGCCGATTTTTTTAATTTGTCTTTTACTTCATCCCACAATACGACTTGTTTAATTGAAGTCTCAACACGCTCTTCAATAAATTTATTATCAGTAATACCATTTACTCTTAAACCATAGGCTACGTTTTCGAAAATAGTTTTTGGGAATGGATTTGGTTTTTGAAAAACCATGCCAGTGTTTTTTCTTAAACTATCAACATTAACGCCTTTTTCGTAAATATCTTTTCCGTCAATTAATATTCTTCCATCAATTTTAATATTGTCAATTAAATCGTTCATGCGATTAAATAAACGGAGGTAAGTTGATTTACCGCAACCAGAAGGACCGATTAAAGCGGTTACAGTATTCGCATCGATTCCAATATTAATATCCTTCAGTGCTTGTGTGGCGCCGTAGTAAACGTTGATGTGTCGTGATTCCAGTTTTTGCATGTCTAGTTCATTTTAACTTTTTTACCAAAAAATTTGCGAAGCGCATTTGCTAATAAGTTTGTAACAAGAACAATAAGTACAAGCACTAATGCGGTGCCGTAAGCTATCGGTCTTGATTCTTCAATATTTGTTCCGCTTGTAGAAATTACATAAAGATGATAAGGCAATGCCATCGCTTGATCAAACATACTTGTGGGAAGTTTAGGAAGAAAATAAGCAGCTACCGTAAATAAAATCGGTGCGGTTTCGCCTGATACTCTTCCAACTGATAAAATTAATCCGGTAATAATATTTGGAAATGCTATTGGAAGAACTACTCTTCGCGTGGTTTGCCATTTGCTTGCGCCTAAACCAACACTTGCTTGGCGAAATGTATCATCAACGGCTTTTAATGCTTCTTCGGTTGTGCGTATAACAATTGGTAAAACTAATAAGCCTAATGTAAGAGAGCCTGCTAAAATAGAATCGCCGAAACCTAATTTATTTACAAATAACGACATCCCGAATAATCCAAAAACGATAGAAGGAATCCCAGATAAATTATTTGTCATTTGTTTAATTATTTTTTTGATGATGCCGTCTTTTACATATTCGTTCATGTAAATGGCAGCTAAAACACCAATCGGAAATGCAAAAAACATACTTCCTGCTACTAAATATAAAGTGCCTATGATGGCAGGATAAATTCCGCCTTTTGTCATTCCTTCTTCTGGCATTTTAGTAATGAAATCCCAACTGATTACCGAAAATCCTTTTATCACAATAAAAGAAAGTATTACAAGAAGTATAGCTACAATAAAATAACCTAAGAAACCTAGGATAGAGAAAGCAATCTTTTGCGATCTTCTTTTGCTTGTGGCAAGCTTATTTTCGTCAATAGTTTTCATTAATGTTTTCTGTATTTTTTATTGCCTGAAACATATTCAACAACTAAATTGATGAAGAGAGTAATAATAAATAATATACATCCCAATGCAAATAAAGCTTTAAAGTGCAAACCTCCGTCTGGTGCCTCACCTAATTCAGCAGCAATTGTTGCAGGAATGGTTCGCATCGGTTCTAAAATACTATGTGGAATAACTGCAGCATTTCCTGTTACCATTAATACAGCCATCGTTTCTCCAATAGCGCGACCAATTCCTAAAATGGCACCAGCAGTAATGCCTGAAATAGAATAGGGGATAACAATTTTATAAATCGTTTGCCATTTACTTGCGCCTAGAGCTAAACTTGCTTCTTTCATTGCACGCGGCGTATTGCGCATGGCATCTTCAGAAATAGTTATGATAGTAGGAAGCGCCATAATTCCTAAAACAATACTCCCTGCCAATCCGGTTTCACCAACAGGAAGATTAAATAATTTTTGAATCAATGGCACAATAACTACTAGTCCAAAAAATCCGTAAACCACAGAAGGAATTCCAGCGAGTAATTCAATTAGTGGTTTCATTGTATTTCTTACTCTTGGCCTTGCTACTTCGCTCATATAAATAGCGGCAGCCAATCCTAATGGTAGAGCTAATAAAATAGCGCCAAAGCTCACCCATAGTGTTCCTAATATTAAAGGCATAACACCTAGTTGCGCAACGGGCTGTGCGGTTGGAAACCATTCTTCACCTCCAAAAAATTCTTTAAATTTTATTTTATCAAACGCGATTTTTTTCCCCTGAAAATTGTTGTTGATGTATTTATCGGGAAAGAATGCAAGAATATTTGGAATACTATCCACTATCCGACTTAAACATTGCGGAAGACGCTCAAAATTTTCACCTATTTGTTCATCTGTGTAATAATTGGAAATGTCTTCGAGGCGAAATAAAAGGATGGAATCTTTTGTTCCTCCAATCTCACTCCAGTTGGTAATTTTTTGATCGAAAATGTTTTTTATTTGCTCGCCGCTCAAAACATTTACTGGATTTTTTTTGTTCACCGAAATGGTGTGTCCAGATTCAACTGCGGTTTCACTGAAAACACTAATCCCTTCTTTAAATAAAAAAATCACAATTAAAATTACCGTTAAGCTTGTAACAGTGCTACTGACGAATAGCAAGCTTTCGATAAATTTCTCTGAGAATTTTTTATACAGCGTTTTCAAATGGTTCTTTTTTAATGCGTAAAAGCACCCTTGTTAAAAGGTGCTTTTAAAAAACATAAATTAGTTTTTTTTATTTTGTTAATGGCACATATCCAACTTGTTCTACTATTTTCTGCCCTTCAGCAGATAAACAAAAATCAATAAAAGGCTTAATGGCTTTTTCAGAGGTGTTTAAATAGTAATAATAAAGCGGCCGAATAATCGGGTACGTTTTATTTTTAGCAGTTTCCATTGACGGAGCTATGAAATTTTTTCCTTTGTCGAACGACACGGCTAATGCTTTAACTTCTTTTTCAACATAGGCATAACCAACGTAACCTATCGCGCCTTTTGTCTGGCTGATAGATTGAATGATAGAACCTGTTGCCGGCATACTTAAAACAGACGAAGCATAATTTTTATTGCTCATCACGTGTTCTTTAAAAAACTCATAAGTTCCTGAGCTTGATTCGCGAGAGTAAACAACAATTTGCAAATCATCACCACCAACATCTTTCCAGTTTTTAATTTTCCCCGTAAAAATACCTTCTATTTGATCTCTTGTTAATTGAGAAACTTTATTGGAAGGGTTTACAACTACAGCTAATGCATCCATAGCAATAATTGTTTCTTTACTAGCCTTTCCAGCATCTGACAATTTAATTTTTTCTGTCATTTTCATTTTACGTGACGACATTGCAATATCAGTTGTACCGTCAATCAAAGCCGCTAATCCAACGCCACTGCCACCACCGATAACGGTAAGCTTTGCAGTTTTATTAGTTTTCATATAACTTTCCGCTTCTTTCTGTGCTAAAGGCAATACGGTATCACTTCCTTTTAATTTTTGTGCATGCAAGAAAGTTGATGTTGAAATCGCAAGCGCAAGTAAAATAGATTTTGTTTTCATTTGAGTTTTCATTTATAAAATTAGAATTTTATTTGGAAGCGTAAAGTAAATACATTATCAGGCACATCTTTTTTATAAGCTGCTACTGAAGTAATTTCGTTTTGTACAATATCATAATACGCCATAATTTTAGCGTAAGCATTAATATGATAGTTTAAACCGAAGCCATAAGTATCAAAACGAATATCACCAGTGTTTGTTCCTGTTCCGGTTTTACCAATATCTTTTCCTGAAATTTTTACGTTAGGATCGAACCAATCGTATTTAGCAACCACTTGAAATTTTGAATGACCAATGTCTTGAATCAAATAAAAATACGCACCATTAAATGTGCGGTGATAAATTGGTGTACTTGGCAAAGCGCCCAAACTTACCATAGCACGTTGAGTTGACGCATTTGTTCCCGGTTGTTCACCTTGAATATATTCAGCTCTTATGGTTGTAATACCTATTGGCCAATCAAATGAAGCTTGAATATCTGCGCCCATATATTCTTTTTTAGCTTTACGGTTATAATTTGCAGTATCAGCAGCAAAATCAAATCCTTTATCTCCATTAGCCAAGGTAGTAAAATTATAATCTTTCTGCGTTCCGATTCTGTATCCTCCTGTGTAGTAAGATACGCCTGCTGAAATTATAAATTTCTCGCTTTTTGATGTTTTAGTGTATTGCAATCTTCCTGTAAAATCTTTAAACGAATCAAATTCAGGAGCAACGCCAGCAGCGCCATTCATACAACCAACATCTACTTTTAAACCGTAAAGTTTGGATGATTTAGGAACCACCATTGAACCAAATACACCCATGTCGCGTTCCACTGGAAATAATATTTGATTGTAACGTGCGCGCTCAGGAGTTTCACGATCGCCAGATGATTGGGTTAATTCAAAACCAAATTGAGTTTGTAATAAACCGGCGGTTAATGAAAACATATTTTTCCAAGGATCGGTGATTTTCGCGTATGTTTCACGCATATTCAATCCGGTTTCTCTTGCATCAATATTTACCATTAACATAATATTGTTATAGGTATATGTAAACTTAAAACGACCGCGACGCATAGTAAAGCGATCGTAATATTTTGTAGCTCCACCGTTTCCGAAATCGCCACCTGCAAAAGATTGAGCTCCGGCCGAATCGATATATTGAAATTGAGGCTGAACATAGCCGGTTATTTTTAACCGCTTCATTTTACTGATATCATCGCCTATATTAGCAACGTATCTTGTTAATGTGTCTAAAGGGGCCTCTTGCGTCTCTTGAGACTTGGCTTGATTGGCAACGAGGGCTAAAAAGAGTAAACTAATTATTTTCTTCACGTTAATTTATTATTAATTAAAGGCAAAGAAAATGCTACATTGTAAATGTTATATAAATTTAATGTTAAGAAATTGTTAAGTGATAAAAGACCTTAGAAACTAAGGGGTTAAACGCCGCTTCCCTGCTTTAAACAGTAGCCTATACCCCGATAAGTTTTAATTATATCGTCGCCAAGTGCCCGGCGGATATTGCGGATATGAATGTCGATGGTGCGTTTTGAAGAAATATCTTTATTGTGCCAAATCTCAGTTGCAATCTCATCTTTCGAAAATATTTTGTTAGGATTGGAAAATAGTAAAGTCACCATTCTGAATTCTAATCGCGGTAGCGAATAAGGAGTACTTCCAATAATAATTTTGTATTGTTCCTGATCAATATAAATAAATCCTGGTTCAACTGATTTTTTTTCGGGTTCTATCCTTTTTAAAATTGCTCTGATTTTGGATTCAAACACAATTGGATTCAGCGGCAAGTCAACAAAATCATCAGCGCCAGAATTAAATGCACTGATTTCAATAAAGTCATCGGCCTTGACGGAACAAACAATAATGTAAGGCTGATATTTAAGTTGAAGAAGTTTAAGGTCTTTAATAACCGTTATCGCATCAGTATTATCTAATTCCAAATCAATAATTAAAAAGTTAAATGTTTCAGCCGATAAAAATCGTTCAAAGTCAACATAAGAATATACGGCGGTATATTTTATATTAAGTTTGACTAAACTTTTTTTATAAAACTCAGTATTCGAGTTGTTAATGGAATATATTAAAGCTGAATGCAAAATTATTTTTAGCAGGGTTAAAAAAAAGCCTTCCGCTTTTCGCGGAAGGCTTTATTACAAAAACTAAACTATTTATTTACTACCAACTTAATGGTTTCGTTTTTGGTACCGTATTGTAATTTCACAAAATAAATACCACTTGCTAAGCTTATAGTGTTTAATGGCAAAGAATTCGGACCAGCCTCAATAGTGTATTGAGTATATGGCGCAGATACTAATTGACCAGTAACCGAATAAACCTGAACATTTATTGGGAAAGAAATTTGCGCATTAATAAACAAATCAGTTGCATTAGCTGTAGGGTTTGGATATAAACCCGAAGCTGTAATTGAAGAGTTAACATCATTAATGCCTAAAATTCCACCAGGACCAAATGCTGTGTTACTAAAACTTGCACCTGCAGATGCAGCGGTGTTTGAACAAGCCGGACGGAAATCCGGAGTAAAATAACTGTATGGATTAGTTAAAAAAGGAGTTGCAGTAGAAGTCGTTTGTATAGAATCATTACCACTTACAGCAAACCAAGATGTAATCGGGAAAGTACTTAATGAAACTGTTTCGCAAGTTCTTGGAGTTACTCCTGAAGTCCAAACAACTTCATTGTGTTGGTAGTTTAAATTTAAAGCTGTAGCTTGATTTTCAGCAGCAGTTCCATCAATCATAACACCTGTTTTGTAATCCATGAAAATAGTGTTGAAAATATTTTCCTGAGTATTTCTTCTTAAACGTGCTCCACGACGGTAACCAGAAGCAAGAGCTTGAGAGCTATTACCACGGTAAGGACCACACATTGTTGCGTTAGAAAAAATAGCATGAGTTAAAGGCGTTGCAGCAGAGCCAGTAGGATCATTATCAGATTCAAAACCTTCTGATGTAGAAACAGCTGGGTTATCAGCTATAGCCGGGTCGCGTACACCTAAAATAAATTGTACATATCCGCTGTAACCGTTATCAGTATCAAAATCATCATCTAAACCACGGTAAGCAACTAAATGTTTACAATTTACATTTCCACCAAACCACTCAAATGAATCGTCGTTTGAAAAAGATACTTGTATATAATCAATAGTTGTTCCAGCACCTACTGCACCAAAAGTTAATCCGTTGATTTCTTTGTTTGGAGCATAAACGAATCCTGGATATTCAATGCGACAATATTGCATGCTTCCAGAATTATCATTTGGATTTGGAGAAGCACCACCACCGTATTGCGTATCTGTACTTGGGGCAATACCCTCAATATTATTAATGCCTAACGAGTTGTTAGTTGCAGCTAAGCCCATTAAAATTACACCACCCCAGTCACCTGTAGTACGTGAACCAACAGGTTGATCAGAAGTAAATACAATTGGTTGGTTAACTGTACCGTTTGCGATTAATTTAGAACCGGTAGTAATAAACAAACCAGAACCGGCAACAGCCTTACTGCCCATGATAATTGTACCGGGTTGAATAGTAAGCGTTGAGTTTGCTTTTACATAAATTTGCCCCTGTAATAAATAAACATTACCAGATGTCCATAATGTGTTACTTGTGATGTTACTAGTAATAGTAACAGTTGGAGCCGGGTAAACGTGATTTTGAGGATCCCATTCAGTCCATGTGTTTGTCCACTGTGCTGCAGTGCAATCAAAAGCACCTTTATAGGATACTGGTGTCCAGAAGGCTTGAGCCATTCCGTAATTTAGCGATAACGCTAACATAATTGTAGTAAAGATTTTTTTCATGGTTTTTTAAATTTATGAGGCAAAGTAACCTCTACAACTTTGTTTTACGATTAAATGCCCGTTAGCAAATGATTATACTTAGATTAAGAGAACATTAACCGATGGCAATAGTTTATTTAAAAAAAATGGTTTTGGTAACACTTAACGGGTTTACGTAATGTTTAATTAACCAAAATTTTACAATTAATATGTAATTAAATTAACACATTTGCACAAAGTAAAATTATGGCATTAAGTATAAAAGACTTGATTCAAAAAAACAGAAACGCTCATAAACAACATTTTTATATTGAGTCTGTTTATTTGTCGTACAATTTAATTGGAAAGGTTCTTCGGCAAACATTAACCGAAGAAAAGATTGTGCTAAGTAAAGGTAAGGCAAAGCTTTCGGAATATATTAAGGCGGCAAAAATACACCATGCAACTTCGCCGGCATTTACTAGAAAATTAAAAAAATCGGTTTTAAAATCCATTAATGAATTTAATACAGATTTTAAAATGGTAAATAAAGAATTAAAATACCAATATCCGGAAATGAAATTAAAAGCAACTTCTCAAAAAGGAATTAATACCTTAGTTCTGTTGCACACATCGTTAATAAAATTAAAATCTAATAGGAGTAATTAGAATTTATAACTTAACGACATGGAATACACTGTTCCGTAACGAAAGGTCCAGGCCACATCATCCTTATTCTGATTGTAATTAAAATTTTTATCGGCGGGTTTATTCTGGTAGAAATATTGCAATTGTTTTTTAGCTAACACATCTTTAATTGTAAATCGGATCTCCATTTTATTTTTAAAGAAATTCTTAGTAGCCTGAAGATCTAAAACCGTGCGTCCGCTTTCCCACAAATTATAGGTGACTGTATTATCACCAACGATGTAGATCCGTGAACCAAAACGGTTAACGATGGCGCTTAAACTGAAATTATATTTTGTAATATCTGAGTACGTGATACCGGCATTCACTACGTAAGGCGATTGCCCTTGCATAGGACGATAAACTTTTTCAGTTCCGGTTGATACATCAACTTTCGATTTTATGTATGCATAATTGGTGAACAGTTGTAAGTTATCAAGTAATCTCCCAAAAAAACTTGAATCATTCTTAAAAAAAGTGCCTAGGTAAATTCTATATTCTAATTCAATACCATAGTTTTGCGCTTGTTTTGTATTATAATAAGAAACTTCTTTTACGTTTCCCGCTTTTTGCTCAATAGGATTTGTAAAATTTTTGTAGAACCCACTTACTGATGCCATTTGTCCGCGCCCCGGATAAATTTCGTAACGCAGATCATAGTTATCGATAACGGCTCTTTGCAAAGCATCGTTTCCTGAAAAAGAATATTCGGTATTGAAGTCCCAAAACTGAAACGGAGCTAATTCACGAAATTCCGGACGGTTTAAAGTACGGGAATAGCTTAAGCGGATATTTTGTTTGTCTGTTGGCGAAAAAATTAAATTTACAGACGGTAAGATGTCAAGTACGCTTGTATCTTTTACGGTTTGTTTTTTTGAAATAAAATAATCTGCATTATTAGTCGTTAATATTTGTCGGTAATTTTCTAACCTGGCTCCAATAACACCTCTAAACCAGCCTTTAAATTTTAAATCTGCCATTATATAACCCGCTTGTAAATTTGAGGAAGCAGAATAAGGATCTCGCGGACCGGTGCCGTCTTTTAATTTAAAACCACCAACCCCATTTCCAAAAGTATCATAATACAATAAACCCATATTTTGACTGGTGAAAGTTTGATTCTCGGATAAATACAAAAGACTATCCTGGAATTTCACAGTACCAACATTATATTTTGTATAAGCTAATTGACGTATATCAAATGTACGGCGACGTTGTTGAATTAAACCTCCAACTTTAATTTCAAATTTAAAACTTTCACTTACTTTAAACGGACGCGAAACATCAACTTTAAAACTGCGAATGTCTTCTTTTAATTTCGACCACAACATACTGCCGCTATAAGCGGGGCCTGTACTAGTTACCGCCATTTGAGTTTGATACATGGTGTCTTGCGGTACAGGATTTTGTGGATCATTTATATGATCGAATTTTAGAAACAATTGTCGTCTTAAATTTGGCACATCTCTCTGTACATTACTAAAAGAGCCTAACCAATTTATTTTTATTTTGGCTTTTGGGATATAATGATCGCCAATTAATTGACTTGAACTTATTTTGTTTTGGGTAAACCACATGGCAAAGGATTTCATAATTTGCGGATTAGGGTCAGTTGGTAAAACTGAGCCTGTTCTATAAATAAGACGGTCGTCGGAGTTTATACTATATAAATTTTTAGAACTGATAGAGTGATTTTCATTTATTTTACACGATAGATTCAATAATGCACCAATCAAAACTTGGGTAGAGTAGGTCTGATCAAAATAATCATTGGCTAAAGTTGAAACGGTCTGAGCCTGATTATCGTAAGTACGACGAACGGTTGTAAAATAATTATTGGTTTTGTTATACGATAATGAGGCCAACACGCCAAAAAAATCTCGTTCTTTTAATTTAAAATTATAACCCGCTGTAAGTTGATATGATTGATTAGGTTTAAATTTTTTATTATCATACATACTCCAATCACTTACCGGAACATCTTTTGCAAGCGCACCTCGTAGATGGTCGTTTAAAGGAAAATCAAGGTAAGATGGAACCTGCGATGACATACCGCGCGTACCATCGTCCAAACCTAACCAATCTGTTTTACCCCCTTTATAATAACGTTGTTGTTTGCCTGTTGTAATAGAGTTGTAACCACCAGCAACTGAAACGGAAATAAAATTTTTGTCAGGGATGCTCTTTGTTGTTATATCAATTATACCACCGGCAAACTCTCCTGGTAAATCCGGGCGTGCAGTTTTAATAATTACTAAATTATCTAACATGTTCGACGGGAAAATATCAAATGAAAATGCTTTTCTGTCACTCTCCGTACTGGGTAATGGTGCGCCATTTAAATAGGCGGCGTTATAACGGTCGTTAAGCCCCCGAATAATAGCAAACTTATTATCTTGTATACTTGCACCGCTTACACGTTTTAAAACATCACTGGTGTTTCTGTCGGGTGTACGTTTAATGCTTTCAGCAGATATCCCATCGCTTACACTGATATTATTCTTTTGCATTAAGGTAAGGGCAGCATTGTTTTCTTTAATCATTTCCACTACTACTACTACTTCAGAAAAGGTAGTCGACGAGGAAGGTTCTAATTGTACATTAATGTTTGTAACATCATTTTCTTTCACAACAACATCAGTAAATTTTTTAGAGTCGTAGGAGATATAACTGAAAATGACATTTACTTTACCAGCCGGCACATTGTTTAACGAAAAATTTCCGTCAAAATCAGTACTTGCACCTTTAGTTGTACCTTCAATCACAGCGGTTGCGCCCGGCAAAGTCTCGCCTGTTTTAGCGTCAATGATTTTTCCAGTAATTTTTCCGGTTTGCGAAAAAGAAGCGAAGGAAATTAATAAAATGAGTACAACTAAAAACTTGTTCATGAACCAGAAATTAAAACACAAAAAACGCTTTTGCGTTTAAGGTTAACATAATTTTAATGTTAACAGAAGGTTAAATATCTATGCAGTCATAAAAACTTTATTTAAAGTTAATTTAACATGCGCGGTTAATATTTGCTCTACTTTAGTCGTCAATTATGAGTGATACAAATAGAATATTATTGGTAGATGACGAGGAGGATATTCTAAATTTTCTGTCATACAACTTAAAAAAAGAAGGTTACGAAGTTTATACTGCACTTAATGGTCAGGACGGAATAGCCTTGGCGAAAAAACATAAACCTCAATTAATAGTACTTGATGTTATGATGCCTGAGATGGACGGCATTGAAACCTGTAGATTACTTCGAGAGGTAAAGGAACTAGCGAATGTATTGATTGTGTTTTTAAGTGCGCGAAGCGAAGATTATACACAAATTGCTGGATTTGATTCGGGTGCCGATGATTACATAACAAAACCTATTAAACCTCGCGTATTTATTAGTCGTATTAAAGCCTTATTACGCAGGCTAGGTGGCGAAACGCCTAAAGTTGAAAAAGCACTTGAGTTTGGGGATTTAAAAATTGATTTGGAAAAATACTTGGTTTTTAAAGGCGGTAAAGAAATTATGCTTCCTAAAAAAGAATTCCGTTTGTTGGAACTTTTGGTTTCAAAACCCGGAAAAGTATTTACGCGCGAATTTATCTTGGAAAAAATTTGGGGCGATGAGGTAGTGGTTGGCGACAGAACTATTGATGTGCACATTCGTAAGCTTCGCGAGAAATTAGGCGAAGATAATATACGTACTGTAAAAGGTGTTGGCTATAAATTTGAATTTTAGCGCACTTTTATTGGGTTAAGGCAATATTAATATAAAATAAAGAGCTCTTAACAATTTAGTAATCCTAGCTTAATTTTATATACATGTAAAATGTGTTTTTTTGTAATGTAAAATGAAACACGCTTTAATCATACTAACAGTTTTCTTAATGGGTTTTAGCACTGTTATCGCTTCTAATGGCGATAAGAGTAAAAAAGTATTATGCGGAAAAGTTGTAGATAGAACTACAGGCGAAGCCTTAGTAGGAGCAAAGATTGAAATTAAAGAAACAGGCACGTATTGTTATTCTGATTTGAATGGGAATTTCGTTTTATCAGTTTCTACAGATATTAAACACGAATTAGAGGTTAATGTTGTTGGATACGAGCAAACAAAATTGAAGTCCAACGATTTAGGTTTTAATAAAGATATTAGCCTTAGTCCAATTCAATAAGGACTATCTGAATGTAAATTTAATGTTAAGTATAGGTATACTTAACATTATAATTTCATTATTTGAAGGTTACCAAGCCTAAGTTTTCATAATTTCGTATTAGAAATGAATCTATTCACTATTTGATTCGTTTAACAATCAAAGCACGGCCCTATGAAAACATTAAAATTCTTCCTGTTATTTTTCGTCATAGCGCAATTCGCTATCTCGCAGGTAAAACAAAACGACAAAGGCCTTTATGAAAATGCTGATGGCTCATTATATAATGGTGTTCTTGAAACAGAAGAAGCTGGTATAAAAAAATCAATCATCGAAGTTAAAGACGGACAAATTAATGGCGAAGCAAAATATTATTATGCTTCAGGGAAATTAATGGAAACCGGAAATTTTGATAGCGGAATGAAATCCGGAAAATGGATTCGTTACAACGAAACAGGATCTATGATTGGTTTAGCCGCATACAAATTAGGAAAGAAAGATGGTAGTTGGATTGTTTGGGATGACAACGGTAAAAAACGTTTTGAAATGACTTATAAAAACGGAGAGAAAACAGGAGTTTGGAATAATTGGGATGAAAGCGGCGCAATTGTTAGCACAAAAGATTACGGACAAGTAAATTAATTTCTTTTAAATACTTCTTAAAAAAAATCCTCGTAAGTTTACGGGGATTTTTTTATTTATGGCGTATAGAATTTAACTAATAGTTAACTGAATATGACAGCTAATGTCAATGGAAATATATTCAAACCAAAACGATTCAAATAGTTTCAAATTCTCTATGGTTCTTGATAAAGTTGTTTCGTAAATCCTCATGTACTGTATTTTATTATTTGGATACTTGAAAACAAGGTAAAGTCCTTTCACATTTGAAATAAAGGGGACAATAATCAGAGTATTTTCTGATTTTTTTATTGTAATTATTTCTGATTTTGTTTTGTCAACTGGCAATGAAGCCACAATTTCTCTCATAAATTATTTGCATCTGTGTTAATAAAAAATTAATTGCTAAAGTTTTATTTAATAAAACCTGAGAGTAGCAATCAAATTAATAAACAACGATGCGCAATAATTAAATCAGGGAGCGGAAGTGTAGGTCTGAAATTTAAACAAAGCGCACTTTTAGGAGACCTGAATAAAAATTTAATTAAATTAATTCGAATGCACGCTTTAATCAAGGCAATTGGTTTGCCAGAATTGACAACTGGTTTTTTGTAAGTATTAAAACTGAAAAGAGAACGGTACTTAACTTTGTAGGGGGCTTCTGAAGCTGTATCGTTAGCCCTATGTTTTTTAACAGGATTATGATGATGTGAACTGGCAAGTTTTCTTTTTGAAGCAGGATGGTATGTACAGTTCGGCATGAGGTAAATGTTTACCACATGCACAAAGCCAATACAAATTGCAAAAAAAACAAGAAACCGCTTCGCCATTAATACGAACTTAAATATTTAATCGTAAGCAGCAAAATTTATTTGCAACGAGAATGAAAACAGCTGAGGGTTCTAAAATCAGGGATTGATTTCTATACTAAATCAAATCTGTCTGCATTCATCACTTTGTTCCAGGCCGCTACAAAATCTTTTGCAAATTTATCTTTCGAATCGCTGCAAGCGTAAACTTCTGCAATAGCGCGAAGTTCAGAGTTTGAACCAAAAATTAAATCCGCACGTGTTGCCGACCATTTTACTTTTCCTGTTTTACGATCGCGTCCTTCAAAAACTTCTCCTCTTTCATCAGCTGCTTTCCATTCTGTGCCTAAATCCAATAAGTTCACAAAGAAATCATTGCTAAGTGATTCAGGATTTTTAGTAAGCACACCGTGATTAGAACCATCGAAGTTTGTTTCCAATACTCTCATGCCACCTAATAAGGCAGTCATTTCAGGCGCAGTTAAATTTAATAATTGCGCTTTGTCAACCAACATCTCTTCAGTAACAGACATACACTTCGCATGTTTATAATTTCTGAACCCATCAGCTTTTGGTTCAAGAACCGTAAACGATTCAACATCGGTTTGCTCTAGAGTTGCATCACCTCTTCCTGCTGTGAATGGAACTTTTATTTTATTTCCTGAAGCTTTTTCAATAGCAGCATTACCGCCAAGAACAATTAAGTCAGCCAAAGAAACTTTGCCTGATGCTTTTTGAATTCCTTCGAGAACAGATAAAACTTTTTTCAATTGCGCAGGATTGTTTGCTTCCCAATTATTTTGCGGAGCAAAACGGATACGTGCGCCATTTGCACCACCACGTTTATCAGAACCACGGAATGTAGAAGCTGAAGCCCACGCAGTAGAAACTAATTGTGATATAGAAAGTCCGCTCGCTAAAATTTTATCTTTTAATGCACTAACATCAGCATCACTTAAATTATTTTTTGTTGGAGTAATAGGGTCTTGCCATATCAACACTTCTTTCGGAACTTCACTTCCTAAATAACGTGCAATGGGTCCCATATCACGATGCGTTAATTTATACCACGCTCTTGCAAATGCATCTGCGAACTGATCAAAATTTTCATAAAAACGTTTTGAGATGGGACCATAAATCGGATCCATTCTTAAAGCCATGTCGGCAGTTGTCATCATTGGTGCATGATGTTTATTTTTATCATGTGCATCTACAACTGTAGTACTAGCACTTGCATCAGTTGGTGTCCATTGATGTGCGCCTGCCGGACTCTTACTTAATTTCCAATCGTATTTAAATAAAGTTTCAAAATAACCATTATCCCATTTTGTTGGATTAGGTTTCCACGCACCTT
>JAYTSW010000108.1:0-2367 GCA_043745425.1 Sphingobacteriaceae bacterium
TATTAGCAAATGGTAGTGGTGGTACTGGTCCTTATACTTACAATTGGGTTGCAGGACCATCAGCAGCGCCTTATACAGTTAATGAAACTGTTTCAGGGAATTATAATTATGTAGTTAATGCAACTGATGCTTTTAATTGTCCGGCTAGTGCAAATATTAATTTAACCTTCTTCCCGCAGCCAACTGTTACTGCAACGAGCGCAACGGTTTGCGCAGGGCAATCAACAGCTTTAACTGCTAGCGGCGCTAACACTTATGTTTGGCAACCGGGAAATATTACAGGACCTACTTATCCATTCATCGGAAATACTTCTGTGAATGTAACTGTAGTTGGAACTGCTAATGGTTGCAGTAACTCTGCAAACACTGCTGTAATGGTTAATCCTAATCCAACTTCAAATATTTCAACATCAACTGCAAAAGGTTGCGTACCAACTTGTGTTACTTTTAGTGCCGCTGGAAATCCAAACATAACGAGCTACGGTTGGATATTAAATGGGGCAGGAATTGTAGGCGCTGTTAATGGTGCGTATTGTTTTGATGCGCCTGCTTCGTATACTTTAGGTTTAAATTTAATGGATAGTAATGGCTGTACAGGTACAGTGGTTCCTGTTATTGTTGATGTTTATCCGCAGCCTGTTGCTGATTTTAATCATTCTCCTTTAAAACCAATTGTAAATCAAGATCCGTTTGTAACATTTACGGACGCTTCTTATGGCGCGCCTATTGTAAGCTGGAATTGGTATTTTATGAATACAGCACAATACACTTCGGTTTTACAAAACCCTACTTTCCCTTACACAGATCCAGGCACTTATCCTGTAGTTTTAATTGTGAAAAGTGATAAAGGTTGTACAGATACTATTATTCGTCCTTTAGTTGTTGGTGAAGATTTTGGTATTTATGTGCCGAATGCATTTACACCAAATGGCGATGGAATGAATGATATTTTCCAACCAAAAGGATTTGGTGTGGTGAAATACGAATTAAACATCTTCGATCGTTGGGGCGAAAAAGTATTCTCAACAAAAACATTTGAAGAAGGTTGGGATGGAACTTTCCAAGGTCGTGGAAAAATTACTTCTGAAGAAGGTGCTTATACCTGGTTAATTAATGCAACCAGCGTATTCGGAAAATCTCACGAACTAAAAGGACACGTAACGCTGATGAAATAATTAGGAAAACATTTATAAAAAAAGGGAAGCATTGCTTCCCTTTTATATTTTAGTATGACTCGACAATTAAAAAATATTCTTATTTTCTGTTTTGTCTTCTTCAGTCTTTGGAGTTTTTCTCAAGGTTTCAAAAAAACTTATTATAAGCCAAATTCATTAGACAACTATTCTCAAGATGTAGTTATGGCGCCTAATGGCAATATTATTTTAACCGGGATAACTTATGATTCTTTAAATAACGTTTCTTTCGATCGCTTAACTCTTGTCGAAACAGATCCTCAAGGTAATTTTCTTTGGCGGAAAAGTTATGGTAGTAGTAAATTCCAATATCTTGGCTATTCAATGGGACTTTATAAGGATGCTAATTGTTTTTATGCTGCTGTTATTGTATTAGATAGTAATAATAACTGGCCTAGCGTTTTAATTAAATTTAATTATAATGGCGATACTCTTTGGCAAAAGACTTTTTATAGCGGAACAAACAATGTCAATCTTTATTTCTATGGGATGAATAAATCTGTTGATGGAGGTTTTTTAATAATAGGTATTTATGAAGATTTTAATTTAAATCTGGAATCAATAGTGATTCTTAAAACGGATATAAATGGGAATGAATTATGGAGAAAAAAAATTATTAGCCCTTATTCAAATTCAGTGTGGTCAGCGAGTAAAATTATACAGGATAGCGCAACTAAAAAAATTGTTGTTATTGGTTATCAGCACCTAGGTACTAGTACTAGCTATAACAGTTATTCCCTTGTCATGTTGTGTGATAGTTTGGGAAATAAATTAAATAGTTATAGCTATTCAGGTATGTATGGTGGTCATTTTATTGATTTAATTCAAACGAAAGATAAAAATTTCATTGCCGTAGGTAGCAATAATTGTCCACCATTTGTAAGCGCGAACTATTTTATGAGGGCCCAAATGGTAAAATTTGATATTTCGGGTAATGTAATTTGGAAAAGAGAATACGATACCATAGCCAAAATAAATGGATTTCAAACAATTAATGAAATGCCTTCAGGTGATCTGATTTTGGGACAGGAGATAGACACTCTAAATACTTATAGTATTTGTTGTCTCAATACTTTTAGTAAGATTTACAGAATGGATTCAAATGGAAATATCAAATGGGTAAAAAGTTTTGATTTCTCTAAAAGTAATTCCAATCAGGATGTTTTAAGTGCAA
>JAYTSW010000109.1:0-2365 GCA_043745425.1 Sphingobacteriaceae bacterium
TGATCTCGTTCGATTTAATAGCAAAACTGGTTGCTTCGGCACTTGTAATTTTCCCACGAATTAAACCGATCACATTTCCTTGTTCGTCCATTAACGGACCGCCGCTATTACCCGGATTTACAGGAATTGAGATTTGATACATAGCTGTATCATTTCTATAACCGCTTAATGCGCTTAATGAACCTTCGCCATAAACAATTTCTTTACGCGGATAACCCAATGTAAAAACTTTTTCGCCAATGTCAGATGATTTGGTGTTGAATGAAAAAGGAACTTGCCAGTTTTTGGTAAGATCAGAATTCTCAATTTTTAAAACAGCGATATCTGTTTTTGGATCAGAGAAAACAATTCGTGTAAGTGAGCGTTCAGTTTTTGAGTTCTCAATAAAAATAGAATCGGCACCATTTACCATGTGCCAACTTGTGATAATGTATCCTTTATTATTTAAAGCAAAACCGGTTCCTTCAAAATTGGCAGGTGCGTATTTTTTCTTTTTCTCGCCTGCATTAATTATTCCTTTAACGATCGCATCCTGAGAATATTTTAATTCAACAATGTCGCGTTTAAGATCGGTGATCTCGTTGCTTTGTTGTTTCAACAAATAACCACCGGTACTTAATAAAGCTAATGTAGAAAGTACAGCAATTAAACCAACGCTGGCCGCCATTGCAGCAGTTCTGGCGTATTTTTGAATGTTGCCAATTTTTTTGATCGGAATAATTTTCGCCTCTTTACCAAACTCTTGTTCGTGAATGGCTGTTAAGGCTTTACGTAATTCAACACGTTCGGCGTTCTTATTTAAAAGCGCAACAGTTAATTGGTGTTCTTTAAATGCGTTCGCAAAAACTTCGTCTGAATTAAGGCGTTGTTCAAATTCTTGTTTTTGATCAGCACTTAATTTTCCTTCTAAATAATCATCAAATAGATCTACAGTTCTCATTTCTTTCTCTCTTTCTTATTTTTCAAAAAATTGTTTTTTCAATCGTTGCAGGCATTTGTATTTCTGGTTCTTCGCATTATCCGAATTGGTGTAACCAAATTTTTCAGATATTTCCTCCATACTTAACCTATGTACGTAAAAATCATTTATAATGGTCCGGCAAGGTTCTCCAAGTTCTGCTAAACTCTTCGCCATCTTTTCTATCTCAGCTTCCTTTTGTAAATACTCCCCAACTTCTTCATTCACATCCACAATTTCATCTTCGTCACCTTCTTTTAAAGCGGCAAAATGACCGTTCGTTCTCAGTTGTTTCAACCACAAACGTTTTGCAATTGAATACACGAAGGTTTGTAACTGACAATTTAAAACGAACTCGGGCTTTTGGGCATTTTCAAAAAGAACAATAATTGTCTCCTGATAAATGTCCTGCGCCGCCTCGCTGCTGCCGCTATTATTTACAACAATTTTAAGAACGATATTATAGTACTTTTTATACAAGGCCTTTAAAGCCGCCTCATTGCCGGTTCTTAAACCTTCAATGAAATCTGCGTCAGTAAATACAACCTTTTGGTTCGACATGCTAATGCCTGTATCTTTTAATGCCATTTCATGGTAAAGGTAACCCATTTATAGAATGAAGAATTAGGAATTGAGGATTAAGAATGAGGCAATTAGAAATAAAATTAATTTTATTACATTGATAATCAACAGATTACAATAAAATCTAAATATTTTTCATTTCTAACGGGTTACCAAAGGCTAAAAACGGGATAAATAGTCAAATCACAAACACTTAAAAAACTTAAACCATGAAAAAATTATTTTCGATCATCGCTGTAGCTTTCATCGCTACATCATTCGTTGCTTGCGGTCCTTCTGCTGAAGATAAAGATAAAGCTGAAGAATTAGCAAAACGTATGCAAGATTCAGCTCAAAAAGCTATTGAAGCTGCTATGGCTGCTCCAACTGAAGCTGCTCCTGTAGATTCAGCTGCTGCTGCTGCAGAAACTGCTACTGTTCCTGCTGAAGAAGCAAAGCACTAAGAATTTGTGTTTAGTTAGTTAGCTGAAAAGCCCTTTACGGTTACTCGTAAGGGGTTTTTCTATTTAAAGAAGTCCCTGCTAAAAATGATTAATTATTTTTTTAGCTCTGAATTTTGAAGTAATTTTAAGTCTTATTTTATTAAAACACTACTATGAACAAATTCTACGAGGACAATAAAATTATTATAGTTGTTAGTGCACTTTTAATAGTTGGTTTAGGTGTTATTGCTTTAAAAAAATCGGGTGAACCCGCTGCCGAAGATAGGTTTGTAATGGATCACAACGCAAAACGCGCTTCCGATTCTTTAGCCCGTGCTTTAGATAGTTGTTTGGCCGATCCTATGAAAGAGATCAACGCTGGTGTTGCACCGGTTGTAACTAC
>JAYTSW010000110.1:0-2364 GCA_043745425.1 Sphingobacteriaceae bacterium
GGTGCAACAATTTAAAATATTAAAATTTGTAGTTACTCAAACAGTTTCAGAAACATTTACAGTTCCCTCAACATTATCTGTAATCACACCTCTACCAGCTTCCACGCTTACTCGGTATTTTGAAATATCCAACTCTAATGGCGGTGGTGGTCATGGTGGTCATACAATGGGCGGGAGAATGATTCATAAAATAAACAGTAAAAGCTTTGATATGGAACGTATTGATGAAACCGTTTCACAAGGAGCTATTGAAAATTGGGTGTTTTCAAATGAAAACGGAGAGGATCCACACCCAATGCATATTCATGGTGTAATGTTTCAGGTAGTTGAAAGAACAGGAGGAAGAAGCACGATACTGCCGCATGAAACAGGTTGGAAAGATACTGTTTTAGTATTGCCAAAAGAACGAGTAAAAGTATTAGTTCAGTTTACAAATAGCGCAGGAAAATATGTTTTTCATTGCCATAATTTAGAACATGAAGACAGTGGTATGATGTTAAACTATAAAATCCAATAAAATGAAAAATATTTTCTTAATTATTTTCCTAATAGCAACAGTAAAATTAAGCGCTCAATCTAAAATTAAATTTGGTGCATCTTATCAATCCGGTATCTCAAGCATACTTGCACAAAAAAACATCATGAATGAAACAAATGGAATTCCCCCAACGGAATTTTCTTATAAATCATTTAATGCCTGTGGTATTCATGCACAATATTTATTAAAAGAAAAATTCGCGCTTGGATTAAATATTTCTTACGCATCTAAAGGAGCATATTTTGATAAAGACGCTTCCGTATTTACACCACGTTATAAATTAAATTACATCGATGCTTCTTTAGGACTGAATTACTTTACAAAACCAATAATTAAAACATCAAGATTAAATTTTGGGTTAGGTTTATTAGCGGGTAAATTATTAAATGCCTATCGTGAAAACAGTTATGCTGCAACTAATATTAAAGTAGATGTAAAAGCATATTCATATTCTGCATTTGCATCTATTGGCTGGTCAAAACCGTGTTTTAATAAAGATGAGTTACAAATAAATATTATTGGAAACTATGGTTTATCAAGCATTTTTCAAGGATTTATAGCCGATGCCGGAACAAACGGCAAACTACTTTCTTTCGGGTTGCAATTAAACTATCTGCTGGGATTTAACTTAAAAACAAAAAGTCAATAAATATGAAATTAAACCTGATAATTATTTTTTGTTTTATTGTTGTTATTTATAAGGCACAAATACCTAATAATAGTTTTGAAACATGGACAACTATTAGTGGTTATCAAACTCCTGTCGGTTGGGACAACCTAAACCAAATTACATATTTGCAGGGAGTTTTTACCTGTGCAAAATTATCGCCTGGAAATCCCGGAAATTATTACTTGTCTGTAATATCAAGATCTGTTACAGGAAAAGGGATTGTACCTGGGCGAATAGTTTCAGGAAAAATTGATACAGTTACCTATAAACCCATTAGCGGTTATCCATTTACATTAAGGCCGCAAAGTTTAAGTTATAACATACAGTACATGCCTTATGATCCTTCAGATTCATCGAGTGTAAAAGTACTGCTAACTAAATGGAATGGGGTTTATGGAAAAAGAGATACTGTTGCAATAGGTGCGAGTTACTATAACGCAATGGCACACACATGGTTTGTTGGAAGCACTTATTTGAATTATAAAAACGGAGACGCCCCGGATAGTGCTTGTATAGTAATATCCTCAAGCGGAAATAATCCAAAAAACGGAAGTTATATTTATATCGATAATTTACAGTTTAACGGCTCAGTTATTGGCATAAACGAACTTAATTTATTGTCGGAAAATATTATGATTTTTCCTAACCCTGCCAAGGAAACTTTAAACATTAAAGTAACTGAAATTAATAGTTCTCAACCCCTTGAAATTAGAGTTTATAGTGTGAGCGGAAAAATAATTTATGAATCCTCACTCATCCTGCCGCTTACTAGTATAAATACCCTTAATTGGGCAAAAGGGTTATACACAATTGTATTAACGCAAAATAAAAACAGTATTCATAAACAAATAGTCATTAACTAGTATGAAAACAATAACACAAATCACAATAGCTTTTGCAACATTAATAACCATATCATGCGGAAGCAAAACTGTAACTAATAATGTAATTGCAAATGCGCAATCAACTTTTAAAGTATGGGGTAATTGTGGCATGTGCCAGGAAACAATTGAAGGTTCATTAATTGTAGAAGGGGTTGCAAAGGCAGAATGGAATACCAAATCAAAAATGATTGTTGTAAATTATGATAGCACTAAAATTAATCTCGACCAAATTCAGAAAAATATTGCAATAGTTGGTTATGATAATGAAAAAT
>JAYTSW010000111.1:0-2357 GCA_043745425.1 Sphingobacteriaceae bacterium
GTTATTGTTTACAATCCGCTCTGTTTAAATTTTAAAACAGAAATATTAAGTGATTTACCTTTTGTCGCCTTACTCCTGCTCTTTTTCGTCTTGTACCTCAGTGATAATAATAAAATATGGATGCTTATTTTATGTGGACTCGTCCTCGCGCTCGCAGTGAATACACGTTATGTAGGCTGGGTATTATTTATTGCTTTAGTTGCAGAAGCAATTTATAAAACAGCCGTAAAGTATTTGAAACACAAGCGATACAAAGTTGATTGGAATTATATTAAACATGAAATTTGGATTGTAGTTTCTTTCTTTCTATTTTATGGAATAATTCACTTTATTTTCCCTCAAGAAATTATTTATTACGATAACCCCAAAGTATTATCCTTCTTCGAGCGTATTTCCATAAATGCCAATTACAATTATGCAGTGCTAAAATATTTTTTCTCGTGTTTTGATGAAGGCTTTTTAAATTATGTTGTTTCTTATGGCATTGTGTTTACCGCCTTAATCGGCATATTAATTTTTATTTTTAAACCCGATCAATTAAAACCAACTATACTTTTATTTTTTCTATTGGGATACATTGCCTCCATTCTCATTCATCAATATAGTGATACCGGTTTCCGTTTATTAATTCCAATTATTACTTTGATTCTTTTCTTTGCGACTTACGCTTTGTTTATTATTCTAGCCATTATTCCGTATAAACAATGGATTGTATTTTGTTTAGGCCTTTTGGTTTTGTTCTGCTACAAGCAAAACTCAAGCCGCATTTTAGCATCAGGCAAAGATGTTATTCCTGGTCCATACTCACCTGAAGCAAAGGCAACATTTGATTTCATTACTAAAAACACACCAGAGAAAGCAGGGATTTTGTTCAGTAAACCACGCGCACTTACTTATTTCACCAATAGAAAAACGTATGTTAATACGGAATTAGCAACGAAATCTGTAATTGAATCTGAATTACAAAAAATAAATCCTGATTACGTTTTGGTTTGTACTGAGATTACAGATGATTCTACAAAAATCTATTTCGAGCACTATCAAGCCCCTTGGCAAATCGTTTATAATAACGAGAAGTTTGTGTTGTTGAAACATGGCGGTAATAATTAAGTAATATTGTTTTTGGGGCTTACCCACAAGGGGTCGGGCTGCTCCGGGCTACGCTTCGCTTCGGTTTTTTGCCGAAAAGGCAAAAGAACTAAACCCTCCACATCCCTAAGCCAATTTCCTTTCTAGAATTCAATTCATACTGCATTGATGCACTTCCTCATTAAAACAAATGTTATAGCGGAGAACGTGCGCAAACTCTTCTGTTAACCGTTAAGAAGATATGGAACCCGCGCGCTGGCTAGACGCGGGCGGAAGCGCGTAGGCTGTGCGTGGCATTCCGCGTCTTGACTTTTTGGTTACTTTTTGGTCAAGCAAAAAGTGACAGAAAAAAACTAATATTGAAACACAGTCGCCAATTTAAACCAACAAGATTTTCCAGAGTCGTTCCATTGACTCCCAATCAAAGAAAGAATAGATTGTGGAATATGCCTCTCTTTCACACAGATAAAATACCAACACCCCCTATAAAAACACGATTATTTTGCTACATTTATCGTTATGAATTCAACAACATTAACTATGGACTATAGAATAGAAAAAGACACAATGGGCGAGGTAAAAGTACCCGCTAATGTATATTGGGGTGCGCAAACAGAGCGTAGCAGAAACAATTTTAAGATTGGTCCTGAAGCCAGTATGCCTAAAGAAATTATTTATGCGTTCGGTTATTTGAAAAAAGCAGCCGCTTTAGCGAATTGTGAACTAGGCGTTTTAACGAAAAAGAAATGTGATTTAATTGGTAAAGTGTGTGATGAAATTATTGCGCACAAATTAGATGATCAATTTCCATTGGTAATATGGCAAACAGGTTCAGGTACACAAAGTAATATGAACGCCAATGAAGTAATCGCCTATCGTGCGCATGTAATGAACGGCGGTAAATTAACTGACGAGCCAAAAGTGTTACACCCGAATGATGATGTAAACAAATCACAATCGAGTAATGATACTTATCCAACGGCAATGCACATTGCATCTTATAAGCAAGTAGCAGAAATCACCATTCCAGGAATGGAAAAATTACGCGACAGTTTACAAAAGAAAGTAAAACAATTTGAAAATATTATTAAAACGGGACGTACTCATTTCATGGATGCTACTCCGCTTTCTCTCGGACAAGAATTCAGTGGTTACGTACAACAAATAAACATGAGCATCCGTGCATTAAAAAATGCATTAGATGCTGTGAAAGAATTAGCGTTAGGCGGAACTGCAGTTGGTACAGGATTAAATACTCCAAAAGGTTA
>JAYTSW010000112.1:0-8574 GCA_043745425.1 Sphingobacteriaceae bacterium
ACTTTTGTAAGTCGGTTACAGGTTTCAGAAGTTTTTAAAAAGATAAATGACTTATGAAAGTCATTGTCCAAGGTTTTTTCTCGGGTTGCCGCCAACGAATAAGTGCTTATGAAGACGGGAATTTGAAAATCAAAAGTTCACAACTTCCTGAAGCTAAATAGTAAACTAATGCTCGGCTGTCAGTTCCTGTCGCCCGTTTTTATAAGCACTATGTTGTGTGCCGTTTTTATTTTGTCGTCCGATGCTCTATTCTAAGCCCAAGTGTCGGACGTTGTTGGGCGTAAAATTGTAAAATGAAATGAAAAAATTACTTATTATTTTTATGCTTTTTTCGACAAAATCAATGTGTCAAGATAGCATTTCGGTTCAAAAATTTAAAAAAATATCTGAAAAAACTTTTAAAGATTATTATTTAGAAATGCCAATTTCTGAACGTTATAATAGGTTTGAGCCACAGGGAAGCTATGTTGATGATTTTTTTGATAACACAAAAAGCGACTCGTTGAATATTAAAAAAATGCAAAGCATTATTGTTTTTACGGGCGGATTAAAGATATCATTTGATGGTCTAATTGCTGTGTTTTATAGAAAATGTAAATTTAACGGGGAAAGCAAAAGCGAAGCATTTATGAGTACGCTTGATATGATTGCGGATAAAATGAAAATATTTTTAAAGTAAAAAAATGTTTTATTTACAGCTTTTGATGTCATTTTTAGGTTTTTTTAAAATGGCACACAACGAAAAGGGCTTGTGGCAGGTGGGGCATTTGAAACACGTCCGCCCGAACGTCCGCCGATATAAATTACTGTTGTTCAATTACTTACAAAAGTTTAGCAGGTTTCCGTCCGCCGAAACAAAAGTACAAAAGAATTTTCAATGTTCAATAACTTACGTCAGCCCCACTTGCCACAAACCCATGTTGGGTGCAGTCGCTTTTGTTCGTCCACCTTGTCATTTAGGCAACTGTTTTTTCTTGGGTATCAAGTTGGTACTGTCCTTGAACGCCATAATTACGGTTGCCGTTTTAATACTTACTGTCTTTGATTTGTCCTCTACTTTTGGCGAATAGACTTGATACGCCAGGAAGCAAAAAAACAAAATTGCAAGCAATGAAATTGAAGCTATAAATCCATATATTGTATTTTTGATAGATTTTATTCTTCTTTTTATTTTGTTTTGTTCTATACTAATGGTGTCAGGTGCTAAACCTGAATCATCTATTATTTTTTTAAAATCTTTTTCAAAATCAACTTCAATTTCAAGTACATCTTTTCGGTAAATTAATTGAAAATGGATAGCAAAAAATACATAAACCGCAAAAGCAAGTAAAATGATTAGTAAAACAAGTCTGTCCTCAATTTTATAACTCGCAAAAATTGAAGCTCCGATAGAAATAGGGACACCTACTGTTTGCGATAAGATTTTATTTAAAATCTCTCGTAATGAACTAAAATATTTTTCCTTTTCTTTCTGTAAATCACCTTTGAATTTTTCAAATGAGAAATTTTTTACCTGTAATTGGTAATTATTTTCAGCGTCTTGTATTAGTCTGTCTAAATACTTAAATAAACTTTCGATTTGTGAAAATTTTGACTCCTTTTCAAGTTTGAACAGTTGATTTTTGAAATGAACCGTATAATCGTCATTTGAGAGTTTTTTTAAAGCAATTTCCACACTTTTAGAATATGCAATGCTATTATCTAATGGTATTGGAACTACTGGTATATTGATTTTAAGAATACCATTAGAAGAACTATAAAGAACAATTTCTTTGTTTTCGGAATTGAAATAATCTGCAAAATCGACATTCTGCATTTTTTCAATAAGTTTCAAGTACGACAACGTATTTGAAATAAGGTAATTGTCTGCCCGTTGTCCGCTAATAAAGGTTTCATTTGTTAAATGGTCATAAAAATAATAGCTATTTACAAAAATCAAAATGGCAATATTTTTTTCTGTTAAAAAGGTAGATTCTCTTCCAGATAACTCTCTAAAACTTGTTTCATCTAGAAAGATTATTGTAGATTCTGCGATTGATTTTAAATCAATGCTAAATTCATTTGCTTGATAATTATCAAAATCAATATTATGAACTTTTAGTAATTGTTCGGTTTCTTCAACTTTCTCTGTGGTAAATTCAAGAAAATATCTATTTTTCACCTCAATATTACTTGCTGATGAAACTATTTGAGATAAAGTAGATATTTTATTGATAACCTCATTCATGTTCCTGTTGCTCGGATTGTAATTTTTTGAATAAAATTTCAGAGTTAATGATTATTTTGTTGTTCTCTACAATTATGATGCCTTTGTCTATATATTGTAGCGGAAAGTTAAGCATAATTTTGTCAGCATGGACGTTAAGATTTACATATTTCCTAAGTTCTTGTTTGTTGGCTTTAAACTCGGTGTTAATAACTAAATCATTGTTTTGTGCAAATGAAGTTAGTTTTTCGCTGTCGTTGTAAAAAACCAAGCCTAATGATTTTAGATTTATAAATTCAGCTTTGGGTAAAGTACGAATGTGGTTGTAAACCTTGTCAATGAAATATGTTCTATCTAATAAAATGCCATTTTCATCGGTGGGCAAATCTATTTGAGTTAGAATTTTTCGTAAAGTCTTAGTGTCTTCTATATTATTTTGTTTGTCGTCTGCACAAAACCAATTCAAAAAATACTTTGAATCTAACTGTGCTTTGTTGATAAATGTAATATATCTGCTTGTGCTGTTTATTAGTGTTACGTTTACTCGTGCAGCCATAGCTAAATGTTCAAAATCAATATAAATGGATTCGCCAATTTTGAAAATTTGTTTATTGCTGTCAAACTGAAAAGAATTTCCTTTCTTGTTGCGAACCAAAAAAACGGCTACAAAATTATGCTTATTTTCATATTCAACATAAATCAAATATCCGCCTTTTGCTGGCGGTACATGGTTAATGTAAGATTTTAAATTTTTTGCTGTATCCTTACTAAAATGCAAAAAATCATATTCAGGTTTATTTGGGTCTTGGTAATTATAAAACAGCTTAGGAACTTGTTTTAGTTCGTCTTCATTGTCTTTGTCGAAAACGGCATTTGTGTGAGTTAAAGAAGAATATCTCCTTTCGAGTTCTTCAATCATAGAAGTCGCTTGGTCTTCAATATTTAATAGGTTTTCAGATAGTTTATAATCTGTTTTTTGAGTTTCTCCGTCATTTTTAATAATCTCGTGAATGACTAATTTGTGAACAATTATCATTAATTTTGTCTTTTAAATGTGAAAATAAAAAATCTATAATGCCTACCAGTTGTCCAAACATGGGTAGGCATTATTTGTTAGCAAGATACAAAAAAAGCCCAATTTTGGGCGAAACGTCAGAAAGAAAATATATTTAACTTTGTCGATTTACTGTTAAAATGCTGTCGAAATGTCCACTGGAAAAGGGTGTCCTGCGATTGCACCCAACGAAAAGGGCTTGTGGTCAGGTGGGGAATTTGAAACACGTCCGCCCGAACGTCCGCCGTTATAAATTACTGCTGTTCAATTACTTACAAAAGCTCAGTAGGTTTCCGTCCGACGGAACAAAAGTACAAAAGAATTACCAAAGTTCAATATCTTACGTCCGCCCCACTTGCCACAAACCCATGTTATCTGCTGCCCTTTTTTCGGTTTCGCTTGTTCTTTGTTGGACGTTTCTTTTTGATATTTGTCAAGTTACGTTAATTTTGGTCAAACTCAGTTTTTGAAATTGATTTTCCACCAGTCGCTTGTGGGATTGTTGATTCAGTAATTGAAAAAGTTAATGTCATTACAGAATAGCCTGTATCGTCATTAGTTACAGAAAAAGGTTGCCCTTTTCTATAAACAGGGTCTTTTCCTCTTAAAACGGCTTTGGTTTTGGTAAAGTAATAACCACTATTTGAAAAGTAAACTGTCTCACTACTATATGCACTAATTGTTACAGTTTCGTGTAAGATTCCTTTGCCACTACTCCCTCTCATAACCTTAACTGTCATCGACCTCATTGAATTATTTTCAATTGTCAGGCTTGCTTGGGCAGATAAATTGAATGAAACGAAAATTGTAAGGATGAATAGATAAATATTTTTCATTTTTTGATTTTTAATGATAAAATGGAGTTTGAATAATAGGTAAAAATTGTTTCAATATAGTTTCTAATACGGGAAGTAACGCAATGGAACTACCTAAAATAAATAAACCTTTAAGTAAAAAGTACCCAAAATTGTCGTTAGCAATTTCAATGTCATTTTTACGGTCTTGGAATATTAATTTGCTTAAAATGTTTGTTATAGAATATAGGATTGAAAACCATGCAAAGCTGATTCCTAAAAATATGCAAGTGGTTTTTAGTTCAATTCCAAAATCTACTGTTGAATTAGTGTAAATTATTAATGCTTCTTTTAAAGTTTCTAATACTGTTGAAAGTATCATGCAATATGAAAAGAATAATAAACCACACCAAATTGCAAAGGATTTTTTGGTAATTCCCTCCTCATTTTCAATTTTATTTTTTTTGAATATTATTTGCATTGCAAAAAATAATAATCCTATGGCAATGATGCCAGTTATGAGTAATGTTATTGTAATAGATACATTCATTTTATTTTGTTTTTAATGATATTCTCCAATTTGTTGTTTCTGAAATTTCATTTGGAATAATTCCAGCTTTCATATTTGGTGCTGTTGTTTCCCAAAGTACATAATTTTGTCCATTGTAATTATATGATTTGCCCTCAAACGGTAAATTAATTCCAATAATTGAATGGCTATAAACTTCACTGCTCAATAATGCAACATCGTAATTATAGTGAGTTAAAATAGTATAAAGTAAAAGTGTTCTTGTGTCGCAGTCACCATTTAATGTCGCCATAAATTCTATTGGGGTATTGATGCCAAATTTTTCAAATCCATCACACTTACCTTGATTTGTAGTGAGATATGTTTTTATGAAATTATCAGCGTATAATTTAGGGTCGCAATTGTCTGGCAAAACTATTGTGTATGGAATATCCTGAACAAACGAAAATACCATATTTACAAATGCTACATTATCTAATTTCCTATTAACTTTTAAGGTGTCAAATAACTGATAAAGTGAATTGAATTTTTCTTTGTCAAACTCTTTGAATGAAAATAACATTTTATCATAGTCATTAGCATTGTTTGAATTTATCAGGTAACTATTCTTATATGCTTTTGCATTATCAAAATCGCTTTTTTTAATTGAGAATTTGCCGTCATAAATATTGCCGTCATAATCTTGCCAATGTCTATAATGTGTTATTAATGAATCGTTTGTGTTAATTTTAGCATTAGTATCTTTAATTTCATTTGCGTTTTCAATTGCAAATTTTCGAGGAATATAATTACTACTTGAATGTATGGAATTGAAAATTGAAAAAATAAAGCTTAAAAATAAAATACCCGCAAAAAGCCTAAATACCCATGACCAAACATTTGTAGGAATAATATTTAATACCAAAAGAACAAGTAAAATCGGAATCAAAATTGCTAATCGTGGCAACATGATTATAAGAAAAACAATTCCTATTAAAACACTAATAAAGCCTAATGAAGTTGATAAACAGCCATTTTGCACATTTGGTTTGTTGCTCTTGTGGTATTCCCATTCACTCCAATAAGTTGATTTGTAATCATCGTAATATTTTTCAACACTTTTATAATTTCCGCTATATTTTACATTACCTGTTGGTACAGATGTTTTCAAGACTTGGGTATCTGAATGTTTGAATTTTTCAGTTGAAGGATTATCTGCTAAATATGTTTTTTCAGTATATTCTTCTTGGATAAAATCCAAAACATAGCCTGTGATTTTTGATTGAATAGTTCCAAAAACCTCTGTATCTTCATCTTGATGAAGTTTTCGGTTAAATTTTATATCCCAAATTTTAGGTTCTAATAAGTTTAGTTCATATTCTTTATTATTGCGTATTAGTGAAACAGACAATAATTTTGGTATTCTTTCTCGTGGAAAATTTGAATTTTCTTTGGTTTCAAATGGCTTTAAGCTATCATATACATTTTTCAAACTAATCTCATAAACATTAAAATCATAGAATTTATGATTTACATATTCTTCATCTTTTATTGCATCTAATTCGCCCCAATATTTCCCTGTAAGGTCTCCGAGTAAAAATGTTTTTCTTGGTATGTCTCGTACTTTTTGTTCTAAAAAATATTCACCTTTTTCGTCAAAAAAAGTTTCTCTTTCAATTTCCATAGGTTCTTCAAATCCTTGGTTTGTAATGTAGCTCGTATTTTCATTTGTTGCATTAGGGCTTTTGACAACTTCCCTTTTTGCAAAAAAGAAGTTATAAGCAATTGCAATGACCGCAAATAAAAGTATAATTATAAAGATGCTCAATTATTATATATGTCGTTTAAAAAATCTTGCTCTGTATTTGGTGTATTAAATTTAATTTTCCTTGTTGTCCTAAATGGAGGGTCAGCCCAATATTCATATTTTTCGGGGTTTTCATTTACTAATTCCTCTTTAATTTCCGTAAAGTGCCTATTTTGATTTGTTGCTTCAATTTTATCTAATTTATTTAGATAAGGTAGTACGCCTTCCCAAACAGATTTATTGTATTTTGAAATATTCTGTTCCAATAGATGATTATAATGATTTTTAAATTCCGTATAATCATCTTCAATTATTCGTTTTTCTATTTCTGCTTTTTTTTCATAGAAATCACCAAATTTTCTAATTGAATATTTCAAATAAATAGGGAGCAAAAAAATACAGCAAACAAAAAATGTAATTAGCCACGAGATAGAATTATTTGAAAGTAACAACTTTATATCCTGTGCATAAGTGGTTGTAAATGGTCTTAATATTAGAATATTTAATGGCTGTGCCGTTACGATTGCTAACAAAATGATTAAAATTATTCTTAATAAGAATGAAATATTATAAATAGGCAATTCAATCTTATTATTATTTTTATGTCGTTGTTTAAGGGGTAAAATTGTTGGAGAAATAGTATAAAGCAATAAGAGATACATATTTGTAACAATATAACCCCAGACTAATGCAACACCAAAATCTAAAAAAATACTATTAAATAAATGGTCAGTAAAAAAATAGGCACTTATAAAACAGCACAAAAGTATAGCCATAACAAAGCCACCAATTACCGAAAAATAGAATTGGATTTTAGTGTTACATTTTCTGATGATAGCATAATCTTCGCCTGAATAAATACAAAGCCTATCCCTGATTTTTTGAATCGTTGAATTCATTTGGGTCTATTTTTTTTATGTATTCATCTAAATTTGAATCTATTTTTTCTTTTTCTCTTTCTTTGTATTTAGAAATAACATATTCGGTTAATTCTTTTTGAATTTCAGTAATTTTCATTTTTTCATAAATCATTCTCTCCGCTTCATGATTTATAACCAAATGCCTTTCTTGACCTTCTTTGTCTTTGTAATAATCGTATCTAACTTCAATTCCATTTTCTGCCCTTATTAAATCATCTCTATTTTCGGTTAAATAGTCATACGGAGTTTTGTTGAGCATTAATTTAAAAAATATTGGAGTAAGTTCGATACACATAAAAAGCAAGGTGATAAATAGTGAAATCCAGAAGCCAGCAATTTTGTGAGATAATTTTATTCTTTCCAATAAACCATCTAAACCAGAAGAAACTAATTTATTTTGATTTAATGCTTTCTCCAATTCTTGGTATATTTGCTTTCTTCTTCCTTCAATATCAGTAATTTTAGTTTTGTTTGTATTTGTAAAATTATCTAATTCCACTTGCAATCTGTTTCGTTCTGTTTTTAAAGATAGTGCTACGGGTCCTTCACCTTCACCTCGCCCTCCATTTCCTTCGGTCATTTCAATATTATACAAAGAGTCTTTCACAGTAATTTTCTTCAAGTAATCATCAACTCTATTTTGAATTTCATTGTTTTCCGTACCGAGGTCTTTTAATCTATCTTCAAAGTTTTTTCTTGTTCTTATTTCGTAATCTTTTTGAAGATTTAATTGCTCTTCGTGAAGTGCTGTGTTTATTTCCGTCTGAAACATACGAATTTCAATAGGTTTTGAAATCGTAATTGCAATTATAGCACCCATGACAATTCTTGGAATTGCACTTTTGAATTCATCTAACGTTATTTTTTCTGTTCCATCGCCTTTGCCTGTACTTGTTACAATAAATCTATCAATATTGAAGATAATTAAACCCCAAATTATTCCAAAAAGAATAGACAATATTGTAGTTGGAATGTTTAATTCGTTTTCAATTGCTGAACCCTTTGGCGAAAAAATTGTATAAAAAGCATATCCACCCGCAAGGGCAGCCATTGCACCTGTTGCAAACACAATGCCACCTAAACACATATATTTAATTTGGTCGCTGTATGTTGCCCTTTCTAAAATATACTTGTCGCCACCAGCACACTTCCAAAGAAAACGCATTATTGTACCAGTTTTTGGTGTTACATAATAATCTCGTTGTTTCATATATAATCTTGTTGTTTAAAGGCTTGAATATTGAGTTTAATATTTTGAATGTTTACTGTTGTTGGTTTTGTCAAA
>JAYTSW010000113.1:0-8567 GCA_043745425.1 Sphingobacteriaceae bacterium
ATTACTGGTAAAAAACCAATAGGCTTTCGTACACCTGGTTATGCAGTTAATACGAAAATAATAAATACGCTTGAAGAATTAGACTATAAATACGATTCTTCAGCAGGCTGGCCTTTAATGCACGCCGCAATAAAAGCTACCGCTTTATTAAAACCAATTACAGGTAATAAAATGCAAATTGGTTTTGGTGAAACAAATTCTCGTTTAAAAAATGATGTGTACACGCCTTCTGTTAAAAATTGGAAAAAAGAATCTTCATCAGAAAGAACTATTCAGGAATTCCCTTTGCCACATGCATTCGGAGTGTTGCCGCTTTATAATAATATTTTTCTTGGTTTAAGTTCGAGCAAAAAGAAAACTCTGATTAATAATTCTTCTGCTAAATGTTTTATTTTTCTTTTTCATTCTATCGAATTTTGTTCTTCAGCTGATGATTTTATACCGAAAGAAATATATAAACATCCGCACGTGACAAAAAGTATTGATGAGAAATTAAGAAATATGAAAGAATCGGTTGAGTTATTACTTGACAAGTATAATCCCAGCTTAACCGAAGACGATTTAAAATAAATGGCAAAGCACACTTTACATAATGATCCTGATGAATTCAATTTCCTGTTGTTTGGCATTGCTTGCTCCGATAATCAATATGTTTTAGCTTCAAATATTAATGGTGCTTTAGGAATTGATTTACGCCTTAGTGATTATATAGATTTAAGTCACCGCATGGGAAAAGATTTTAAATTTTCTTTTTTTGATTATCTGGATGAGGAGTTTAATTTAGAATACAATTTGATTCCCAACAAAAGTAATAACGTACCGAAAGCAGTTGGCGAAACCAATGATGATGATTTATTTTCTGCTTTTAATGAAAATATTGACGAGAGTAGTCGCCTTATTCCTGAATTAACCAAAACTGATTATTTGCTTCTGATAAAAGGTGATGAGCACTATAATTTTTCCTATAAAATTACAGACGCACTAAAAAAAATTCCTGAGATAATTTCGCTACAAGAAATCATTCCTGAAAAACTCAGCAATAAGAACAATCTTATTTTTTAGAGAGTGCATCCCATCCTTGCGCTTTCAATGGATGTGAGCCGCCTGATTTACTTACAAGATTTGCTCCAGCAGCTTTATTGGTGATATGACCAATTACTGTAAAATCTAATTGATTTTTTACTTTATCATAATCAGAAGTAGAAATTGTAAACAGTAATTCATAATCTTCACCTCCACTTAACGCGCACATTGTTGGATCGAGATTAAATTGACGAGCTGTATCATACGTTTGTGGATCGATAGGAATTTTTTCTTCGTATAATTCACAACCTACAACTGATTGATCGCATAAATGTAAAATTTCAGAAGCGAGACCATCACTAACATCAATCATCGAAGTTGGTTGCATATCCAAAGCTTCAAATAATTTTACAATGTCTTTTCTTGCTTCAGGTTTTAGTTGACGTTCTAAAATATAATCTTTCCCTTCTAAATCGGGTTGAATTTTCGGATTGTCTTTAAAAACCGCTTTTTCTCGCTCGAGAACTTGTAATCCCATGTAAGCTCCGCCTAAATCTCCGCTCACACATAACAAATCACTTTCTTTTGCGCCATTACGATACACCACTTTATTTTTATCAGCTTCTCCAAGGGCTGTAATGCTAATAACTAATCCACTTAAAGAAGAAGTTGTGTCGCCACCAATTAAATCCACGCCATATTTTTCGCAAGCCATTAACATACCCGCGTATAATTCTTCTATGGATTCTAAACCAAAACGGTTTGACAAAGCAATGCTCACCGTAATTTGTTTCGGCGTACCATTCATGGCATAAATATCACTCAGGTTAACTACAACAGATTTGTACCCTAAATGTTTTAGCGGAACGTAAGTTAAATCGAAATGCACACCTTCTACCAACATATCAGTAGAAACTAAAGTTACTTTTTCGCCATCTGTATAATTAATTACAGCAGCATCATCCCCTACTCCTTTTAATGTGGAAGGGTTTTTTATCTCGATGTGTTGTGTAAGATGTTTGATTAATCCAAACTCTCCTAATTGCGATAATTCTACTCTCTCTGTATTGTCGAACATAGTTTACAAATATACAAATTTCAATGACTGTATTCTCAGTTTTACGAGTATTTCCGCTTTGAAAATTGCTCATTTTTTTGTATATTTGTTATAACGATCATGAATAGAAAAAAAGGAATTGATATCGAAATAGAGGTTTAACAAACTCGATTGTTAACGTAATTTCGGGCGAGGTATTTGAAACAGAATTTAGTAAAGTGTCAAAGAAAGAAATACATAAAAAAGATTGGCTTTTTGATTGGCATAGTGAGTTAAGAGAAAAAGATTGTCAGGTATTTAAAATGACAACGATTGAAAATAGAAATATTATACAAGGGCTGGTTTCTCTTATTATAGAGGATAAGTATGTTACTGTTAATACTGCTGAAAATGCTAAATTCAACAGGGGGAAGGATAAAATATACATGGGTGTTGGCGGCAATATGTTTGCTTTTGCATGTAAATGTTCGATGGATTTGGGTTTCGGCGGCTTTGTTGGATTTATGGCTAAAACAGCTCTTATAAAACATTATCAAGAAACACTTGGAGCAGAAATAGCAATCGGACAAAGGATGTTTATAAACAATATTTCAGGAGAAAAATTAATTAGTCAATATTTTAAAACGAAAAAAACATGAAACTAAAACCAGAACCAATAGAAATCGACCTTTATGTTTCTCCTACAAAGATGACAGAAAAGGAAAGGAAAGAACTCGGTGAGTTCATCAAAGAATACAAACGTAAACAAAAAGCGAAAAAGGTTAAGCATAAAAAAGCAGCTTAGTTCCGCTCCTTTCGTAATCAAAGATTATTCTTTGAGAATCTTTTTGACTACTATTACTCTTTGCTTATTCACCAATTGTAAATAATAAATTCCGCTTTGCAATTCTTCCAAATTTATTTTTTGCTTTTTTGAAATCAACTTTTCTTTTTTTATTTCCTGACCTAATACATTTACAATTTTAATTTCTGTGTTTTCAATTACAAATTCAGTATTGAAAATCTCCAAACTAAAAACTCCATTACTGGGATTCGGATAAATACTACAATTTAAATTTGGAAATGAATTTTCTTTTATGCCAACGTAATTAACTACTATTTTAACTGTATCTGTTTTAATATTACCGCAAATATCCTGCGTAACTATATAGGTTGTAGTTGTAATAGGCTTTACCCACAAACCTCCACCCGTACCAACAGTTGTTGTTCCATTTGTCCAAGTGCATTCCAAACCAATTTCAGATGGTCTTCCAATAAATGCGCTATCTCCCGATAAAATATTTTTATCAGGCCCGGCATAAGCCGGTAAATTAAAATCAATTACTGAAACATCGTCAACGTAATATTCAGCGATTCCATATGTTGAACATAAAAGAGTATAATTTGTAGTGGCTGAAGTTCTGAAATTTCCCAATGTAATATAACTCTCATTACCTGTTGCTGTAAAAGTTCCCTGAACCTTCATCCAATTTAACGTATCCATATAAAAAACACCCGGAGGGCTTTTTATTTGAGGCGTCGCAAGTGCTTCAAATCTTGGAGCAATACTTTGAATACTTCCATTATCAAAATAGGCACTTAATTCATCTATTGCAACATTTGCTCGATTTGAAAGACTTACATAATATGTCACACAATAAATTTTTCCTGAAATCAAAGTATTTGTTAATGAAGACTGAGCATAAGTTCTCCAAGCTACTGAGGCTGTAGATAATTTAAAAAAATTTTGGTACAAATACCCTTTACCGGAGTGGGGCTGTTGATATGAACCGCTTATAACACAACCACCACCACTTGTAGCATTTTTTGGCACCCCAGATTCTGAATTTGGATTAAAACACACATTACACAAGAAAGGTGTGGCACCAGCAGCCCCCCCCCCCATTTTTTAAGGTATCCCAAGGGGTAGCAACTTGGATGGGCGGATAGGGCCAAGTAAACTGACTTTGAAATGTTGCGGTACAACTATCCAATTGTTCAAACCCTGGATTCGGCACTAAGTTCACTTGTGCGAAGCAACTTAGTTTAGAAAGAAAAACAAATGTGTAAATTAAATTTCTCACAAATAAAAAAGGAAGGCTAAAGTCCTCCCTTAAATTTACAAAATTATTTTGATAATGCCTATTTCAGTTTTATACAAACATTCTTAGGCTCGGTAAAGAAATCAAATGCTTCGAAGCCGCCTTCTCTTCCAACGCCTGATGATTTTACACCACCGAATGGTGTGCGGAGATCACGCAGCAACCAGCAATTGATCCAAACAATTCCTGCGTGAATTTCATTGGCAATACGGTGAGCTTTTGTAATATCTTGTGTCCACACTGTAGATGCGAGTCCATAAATGGTGGAGTTCGCCATCATCAGAACTTCTTCTTCTTTATCAAAAGGCATAATGGTTACAACAGGGCCAAAAATTTCTTCCTGGTTAGTTCTGCAATTGTAAGGAAGTCCTTCTATAATTGTTGGTTCAATATAATATCCTTCTTTAAAGTCACCGTCTAAAAATTTTTGTTTTCCTCCACATAAAACTTTTCCGCCTTCTTGTTTTGCTAATTCAACATAACTTAATATTTTTTCCATGTGAGATTTGGAAACAATCGCGCCAACTTTTGTGTCCTTATCCAATGGCGGACCAACAACTAATTTTTTTGTAAGAGCAACGAAATCATTTTTAAACTTTTCGTACAAACTTCTCTCAACAAAAATGCGTGAGCCGCATAAACATATTTGTCCTTGATTTGAGAATGAAGAATGCATGGTTGTTGCCAGCATTTTATCATAATCACAATCAGCAAAAATAATATTCGGGTTTTTTCCTCCTAATTCGAGTGATAATTTTTTAAACATCGGCGCTGCAATACTTGCAATATGCGCTCCTGTTTTTGTTCCGCCTGTAAAAGAAATTAACGGAACATCTTTATTCGATACAATTGCGTTTCCAACTTTTGGTCCGAGTCCGTGCACAATATTTAAAACACCTTTTGGTAAACCTGCTGTGATACAAATTTCAGAAAGTAAAAAAGCAGTCATTGGTGTAACTTCAGATGGTTTTGCAACAACCGTACAACCGGAAGCTAATGCAGGCGCAATTTTCCAAGTGAATAAATACAAAGGTAAATTCCATGGCGAAATACAACCTGCCACACCAACAGGCTGACGTAATGTATAATTTATTGCAGAATCTTCCATACTATGCGAAGGCGCAGCGTAATGCAAAATGCCTGTTGCATAAAAATTAAAATTTGCAGCAGCGCGAGGAATATCAACTAATCTTGCAAGATGTAATGGCTTACCATTATCAACGCTTTCAATTAAAGCGAGCTTATCTAAATTATCTTCAATTAAAAAACCAATGCGTTGTAAAATGCGTGCACGTTGTTCTTTTGGTGTATTGCTCCAACTTTTAAATGAAGCTTTAGCTGCAGCAACTGCTAATTCAACATCACGTTCATCGCTATCGGGAATTAAAGAATAAACTCTTCCGCGTGAAGGGTCAATGTTATCGATATAAGCTTTGCTAATTGGCTCAACCAATTCGCCATTAATATAATTTCTTATTTTGTCCATTCTGTAATTAGTTTTCGCACATTTCTTTTAAGCTGTTTAAGCCTTGCACAAATTGTACGTTTAGATTTTTTGAAATAATTGGTCCCATTAAACGCGCAACAGGATAAGGTAGCTCGCCACTGTTTTGCCAGATAACTTTTGTGGAGCCGTTTTTTAAATCTTCAAATGTCCAATTGTCTTCTGCCTTTGTTTTCCAAGGTTTAATAAATTCAAGATCTAATTCAATATTTTTATTCTGACTTAAAGACTTAACCGTTAAACTTCCGCTTCCAATTTTTCTTCCTTCCCAATCGTATTTATGTCCGATTGTAGAAGGGTTGCCACTTATTTTATATTTAGCACTTGGTTCACTTTTTTGCCACGGATTCCAGGCGCGATAATTACTAAAATCGGCTATTTTGATAAAAGTTTCAGCAGGTGATTTATTAATTATTATTTCCTTTTTAATACTGTATTTACCCGGCATAATTGCGGCAACTACAAAGATGATAAATATTAAACTCAATAAAATATATACAACTATCATTGCTTAATTTTTGGTATACCAAAGATACTTAAAACAAAAATGCCCCCGACTTAGTCGAGGGCATTTAAAAAGGCTGTTAATGTTCGCCTCCGTCGTGTTCTCCGTCGGCCAGAGGAACTGTTTGCGGAACGAAATCGTGCTCTTGCCCAGGCTTGCTGTAATCATAAGCCCAACGGTGAACTTCTGGTAATTTACCAGGCCAGTTACCGTGAATATTAGCAACAGGAGTAGTCCACTCTAATGTATTTGAGTTCCATGGATTTTGAGGAGCTTTATCGCCGCGGAAAATGCTATAGAAGAAATTGAATAAGAATACTACTTGTCCTAACGCACCAATAATAGCGAAGATGGTACAGATTTCGTTGATGTCAACTAAATTATCAAACATCGGGAAATTACTGTTAGTGTAATAACGACGTGGTACGCCTGCTAAACCTAAGAAGTGTTGAGGGAAGAATACACCATAAGCGGCAATAAACGTTATCCAGAAATGTAAGAACCCTAATTTTTTATTCATCATACGTAAGAACATTTTCGGGAACCAGTGATAAACACCAGCAAACATTCCGAAGATGGCAGACAATCCCATTACAATATGGAAGTGAGCTACCACGAAGTAAGTATCATGCACGTTAATGTCTAATGCAGAGTCAGCAAGAATAATTCCTGTAACACCACCTGAAATAAATGAAGACACTAAACCAATCGAGAACATCATGGCAGGGGTGTACTGTACGTTACCTTTCCATAATGTGGTGATGTAGTTAAATGCTTTTACGGCAGATGGAATCGCAATTAATAGTGTCGTGAATACGAATACCGAACCTAAGAATGGATTCATTCCCGTCATATACATATGGTGACCCCACACGATGAATGATAAGAAACCAATCGCTAACATCGAACCAATCATAGCACGGTAACCGAAAATTGGTTTACGTGACATGGTTGAAATTACTTCTGATGTAATACCTAATGCAGGTAATAATACGATGTATACCTCTGGGTGACCTAAGAACCAGAATAAGTGTTCGAATAAAATAGGGCTACCACCAACGTTATCTAACGGTCGGCCACCAATGTATATATCAGATAAGTAGAAACTTGTTCCCATGCTTCTATCGAAGATTAATAATAAAGCACAAGAGAATAATACAGGGAAAGATAATACACCTAAAATAGCTGTGATTAAAAATGCCCAAATTGTTAGTGGCATACGGGTCATTTTCATTCCCTTAGTACGTAAGTTAATTACAGTGATGATGTAATTTAAACCTCCTAATAAAGAAGAGATAATAAAAATCGCCATTGATATTAACCACATAGTCATACCTAATTTAGAACCAGGCATAGCTTCAGGTAATGCAGATAAAGGAGGGTAAATTGTCCAACCACCAGATGCAGGACCATCTTCAATAAAACAAGACGCTAACATAATTGAACTTGATGCAAAGAAGAACCAGTATGATAACATGTTTAAGAATCCGGATGCCATATCACGTGCGCCGATTTGGTAGGGGATAAGTAAGTTCGCAAAGGTTCCACTTAATCCGCCCGTTAGCACCATAAATACCATGATGGTTCCGTGGATAGTAACTAAAGCTAAATACATGTTAGGATCGAGGATGCCGTCTTTCGCCCATTTGTCACCTAATAAAGCATTCACAAATGCAAATTTTTCTCCAGGCCATGCTAATTGCATACGGAAGATAACCGACATTGTCATTGCCACGCAAGCCATTATAATAGCTGTAATTAAAAACTGACGTGAGATCATTTTGTGATCCATACTGAAAATGTACTTGCTCACAAATGTTTCGTGGTGCTCGTCATGGTCGTGCGCGTGATCGTGATGCGTCGCGTGCTCGGATTCCAATGTTGTAGCTGTGTGTTTAGTTCCCATATTTATAGGTGTTAAATATTAATATTATTATTTTGAAGCAACTGCTTTAAATGGTTTTTGTTTTGCTAACCATGCGTTGTAATCTTTTTCGCTTTCAACTACTACACTCATTTGCATATTGTAATGAGAAGCGCCACAAATTTTATTACATAATAACAAGTAATCAAAAACCACCGGTTCTTTTCCAAATTTTTCCCGTTGCTTATTTATGCCTGCCATCATTTGAATTACGTAAGGATCTTTACGCATCTCTTCAGTAGTTTTAATAGGCTTGAATTTAAATGCTGTAACCAAACCAGGAACACAATTCATTTGCGCGCGGAAGTGAGGTAAATATGCTGAGTGAATTACATCGCGTGAGCGCATTAGTAATTCAATTTCTCTTCCGATTGGAATGTGAAATTCATTCTTCACTAAAATATCATCGTTACCTAAAACATCAGCTGTATCCATACCTACAGAATTGTTTCCAGGATGTCCAATTTGACGAT
>JAYTSW010000114.1:0-2329 GCA_043745425.1 Sphingobacteriaceae bacterium
AGAAATTGTCTGCTATTGATGCTACGTATGCAACGGAAGCAAATAAATTCTTATTGAATTGTTTATCAATTTTTGTGGTAAATGAAAAATAATAAGCCCCCTTACCGGCATTGCCGCTAACAATTGCGGATAATGCATTTGTGCCAGTAGCGCTTGGACGGGAGTTAGCATCAAGTTTATTAATATATTTTGCGCTATTAGCACTTGGGTATATTAAACGATTGTCCGGGTATCCTGCTACATTCAATGGTTTGGGATCTACCAGATTTACATTTTTTGCATAATAAGGATGAATATCTTTATTAAAAATTCCTTCCATAGTTAATATAAAACCACTACCCAATTTTTTATCAAATGCTAAAGTAGATTTCCATGTTTGAGGATTTCTATAATCATCCGCAAATACAGTGGTAGTAGCACTAACCTGTGTACCTGCAGCTGGTGCCGTAGCTGGCCTGTATGCAGCAGGGTCAGGGTTAAATACCCCGGGTGTGTTGGCTGTACCATTAAAATTTTGTTGAATCTGCAACATACCTGAATTACCCGATTGCCCAACTATCCACACAAAAGGAACTCTTCCTGTAAATATACCCGTACCACCACGAACCTGTAAGGACCTGTCTCCCATTACATCGTAATTAAAACCTAATCTGGGGGAGAATAAAACTTTAGGATTAGGAAGTTTTCCTGTATTAACTTTTATTCCATTTGCAAAAGTAAGCGCTGCTACTAATGGGTTTGTTTTTATTTCTGTTACATCAGGGTAAGAGGCTCTATCTGCTCTTACGCCTAATGTTAATTTAAACTTTTTGCTTAAAGAAATTTCATCCTGAACGTATGCGGATAGTTGAAGAAACTTAAAACTTGAAAAAGCTTGTGAAAAATCAGGATTTAAAGAATAAGTTAAAGTAAAATCAGTTGGTTTAGCCCCATTCATAAAATCAGCAAAGGAAGCAAATCGGTAGTAGCTTTGAGCAAAGGCTTGAAAACCATTTTTAGTGGTACTGAAATCCGTTTGCACTCCACCGCTAATTTTATTATTATTAGTGTTCCACGCAAAATTATCTACAAAAGAATAGGTTGTAACATCTCTTAAATTACCTAATGTAAAAGGCTCATATCCAAAAGATGTGAATATAGGACTGGTACTACCGTTACTTTGCAAAATATCAACTAGGGGAAAAACTCTACTATCAGAACTGCGGGGGTCTAATTGGTGTGTGTAAGATCCTCTTAAAACATTAGATACTCTGGAGCTGAAATTAGAGTTTAATTCTGCGGCAAGGGAATAAAAATTACCATCTTGATAATAGGTCGAATTTTTAAAATACAAAGCATTGAGATCTGTCCTGGATCCTGTGCCTGCAGAGAGAGTACCTAAGCCTGTATTTGAACCACTTATACCGTTATTAAATCTGCTTAATACCTGGCTATACCGCACATTAAAACGATGCTTGCTTGTAATATTCCAATCTACACGGGCAAGAAATTTTTTATTGAATCTGTCAAATGAATAATTATCATAAGGTCCGGTTTCGTACTGATACTTAGTTCTTAAGAAATCGCTTATTGCATCAAGTTCTGTTCGAGTTGGTCGGGCTACACCACCTACACCTGTAAAAGGTGAAGAAGGGGTAGCAGCCGTACGTGCTTGCCCGGGATTTGTTTCTTTTTCATTTTCATAATTTAAAAAGAAAAACAGTTTATTTTTAATTATGGGGCCACCTATGCGGGCACCATATTGATTAAAGTCCAAATTCTGTTTTACAATTCTCGCCTTTCCTATTATACTACCTTGCTGAACTTGACTTCTGGTAAATCCATAAACAGATCCTGAAAAATTATTAGTTCCTGATCTTGTAACTGCATTAACAGAACTTCCAATAAAACCTGATTGTCTAACATCAAAAGGCGCTATATTAATTGATATTTCATCAATAGCATCTAAAGAAATTGGAGAGCCTCCTGCTGGAAGATTAGATCCAATACCGAAAGTATTATTAAAGTCAGAACCGTCAACAGTAATATAATTTTGCCTGTAGTTACCTCCACCTGCGGTAAAACCGTCTCTTGTAACACTAGCTTGAGGTGTTAACTTTAAAAAGTCATTTAGGTTTCGATTAATAGTGGGTAATCTACTTAGTTGCACAGTACTTACATTAGTAACAGGTCCTGTTCTGTTAGAATTTAAAATTTTATTTTTTCCTGATGTACTAACTACAACATTTTCTAATGAGGCAGTTGAACTTTGTAAAGTGCTTGTAAGCACTGTAGCCTCTGCTAAATTTAAAGCAACATCATTATAAGTTTCGGTTTTATGACCCACATA
>JAYTSW010000115.1:0-2326 GCA_043745425.1 Sphingobacteriaceae bacterium
ATGAGTTTTAATCCAGTTGTCAACGCTTTGTTGTGCTTGTGAAATTGTCATAACATTTGTTTTAGCCACTAATGACACTAATTTTCACGAATATATTAGTGTTTTATTCGTGTAATTAGTGGCAATAATTTATAAATCTAAATATAATTATTAAGTTTGATTAATAAATAGCATTCAATGTTTTCGAAGAAAAATCGCCTTATTACCAGTATAGTTATAGCCATGTTAATTGGTTTAATTACAGGGTATATTATTAATAAATCAATTACTACCGAAAAGCCTGATTATACTAAAACTGTTTTGGTAAAAAGCGGAAATCCTGAAGTCATTAAAAAAACAGAAGCAGCTTTAATCAAGCTTAGCGAAAAACAATTTAAAGAACAAAAGAAAAAAATTGCCGCACGCTTTTCTATTTTAAGCGATATTTTTTTGCGTATGATTAAAATGATTATCGCGCCTCTTGTATTTGCAGTATTAGTTTTAGGCGTTGCAAAAGTGGGCGATTTTAAATCTGTTGGAAGAATAGGATTAAAAACATTGATTTACTTTACATCCGCCACATTAATTGCATTGTGTTTAGGTTTGGTAATTGTAAATGTATTTGAACCTGGAAAAGTTATGCATCTGGATTTGCCTGATGTAAAAGCGGACACTGGCGTAAAATCTAACGCGCAAGATGCAAAGAATTTTATTTCGCATGTTATTCCTGATAGTATTGTAAGTGCGATGGCAAATAATGATGTATTGCCAATTGTAGTGTTCGCATTATTTTTTGGTGTAGCAGCTGCTTCCATTGGTAAACACGGCGAAGGTATGGTTAGAGCTTGTGATAGTTTAGCGCATATTATGTTTAAGATTACAAATTATGTAATGAATTTCGCACCTATCGGAATTTTTGGTGCCATTACGGCGGTCGTCATTATGCAAGGGCTGGATGTATTAAGTGGTTACGCGTATTTAATTTTATGTTTCTTCGGTGGATTATTATTTTTTGTATTTGTGGTGTTGTGGATTGTAGCCACTCTTTTCAAAATTAAATTTTACAAATTATTATCTGATATTAAAGAACCGATTCTTCTAGCGTTCAGTACAGCAAGTTCAGAAAGCGCGATGCCAAAAACAATTGAAGCTTTAGAAAAACACGGCATCAGTAACCGCATTGTGAGTTTTGTTTTACCATTGGGCTATTCATTTAATTTGGATGGCTCTATTATGTACATGACTTTTGCTACAGTTTTCATTGCGCAATCTTACGGCATGGATATAGGTATGGCCGACCAGATTAAAATGATGCTGATATTATTAGTAACGAGTAAAGGTATGGCAGGCGTACCACGCGCTTCTCTTGTAGTTATTGCCGGAATGTTGGGCATGTTCAATATTCCCGGAGAAGGTTTGTTATTATTATTAGCTGTTGACCAAATTCTTGATATGGGTCGGAGTGCTACTAATGTTGTTGGTAATGCGGTGGCTTCCGCAGTTGTAGCTAGGCTAGAGGGGGAGAAGTTTTAACTCACCTAAAATCTAAACACTACAAATTCCTCTAAAACCTTACACGCGTAATTGAACTGGTGTTTTAAGATAGTTTTGCGCTTTAAAATGGACTTAGTTTGTACTAACAAAAACTAAACGCCATGAAAAACAATTTCAAAATCAACATCTGCATTCTGTTTCTTTCGATTATAAGCTTTTCTATAAATGCAAACGAGCCCGCAACAGCGAACGATAATTTACCTGCTTTTGAAGTAAAAGGAAAAATTGTAAAAAAAGACCGCGCTATGGGACTTTATAAAGTGGAACTTCTTTTTAAAAACACGGTTATCGATTCAAAATTTGTAGATGATGCTATGCCATTTAATTTTACTTTGCCTCACAATCGCGATTATATTATAAAAATTTCTAAAAAAGGATATGTAACAAAAATGGTGAGCGTAAATACAGGGATGTCGAAATTCGAGAGCGCTAATGGATGTTATAAATACGAATTTATTGTTGAGATGATTGAAGATATAAAATTAAAAAGTGTCGAAACAGGTTTGAACGACTATCCAAACACAATAACCGAAATGAATTGTAAATACACCGACTTTAACCACAGCAGAAAGTATACTAAAAAAGTTACCCCGCTGCCGGAATAGGTATAAAGGTGTTATCTGATTAATCTCACCATTCGCCTTCTTTCATATACCCTTCACCGATTAGTATAACACTTTAACAATTAGTGGCTTACACGGGGTAGGGTATATGTACTAAAAATGCTAAATTTGCGCTTCAAATTTCTTAAGAAGTGGATAAAAATTCGTTAATAGGTTTAGGCATAATCGCA
>JAYTSW010000116.1:0-8516 GCA_043745425.1 Sphingobacteriaceae bacterium
CATTCGGACAATTAGATACAATTTTAGAGGCAGCTCATCGTCCAAGCCATTTTAACGGAGTTGCTCAAGTAGTCAGTATTTTGTTTGATATAGTTAAACCCGATAAGGCATTTTTTGGTTCAAAAGATTATCAACAAGTTATGATAGTCAAAGAGTTAACTAAGCAATTAAAACTAAATATTGAAGTAATCGCTTGTCCAACTTTACGCGAAGCTGATGGATTAGCCATGAGCTCTAGAAACATGCTTTTAAGTACGGATGAACGTAAGGCTGCCAGCTTAATTCCCATATTAATGCAGGAATCAAAACAGCTAATAAATCAAGGGAAATCAATTTTGGAAATTAAGAAATTTGTGGATGAAAAATTGAGTGGAAATCCGCTTTACAAACTCGATTATTTTGAGATTTGTAACGCCTCTACCCTTTCTCCGTTAGATTCACTAAATAATACCACCAAATCAATCAGTTTGATAGCGGTTTTTGTTGGAAAAATCCGATTAATTGATAACTTAGCCTTAGATTAACACATACCCAACCTTTGGGTATATCCAAACGTATTCATTAATAGAACAAACCATTCCAATGAACGTTCATCCTAAACTGATAATAGATTGTATTAACCGTAACAGGAAGGCTGAATATGAATTGTATAAGGTGACCTATAGTTATTTAATGAGTATTTGCATTCGTTACACAAAAAATCAAGATCAGGCTAAAGAACAGCTGAACATGGGCTTTCTTAAGATTTTAACCAATCTCGAGAAATACAGTACAGAAGTTCCGTTTAAAGCATGGATAAGAAAAATTATGGTTAACACCTTGATTGACGAATATCGTAAACATAAAAAACAAAGTGAGGTTATTGATTTTGTAGAGGAGTATTACGAAACCAGTAATTACGCTGAACAAAATGCAGCACTTGATAAAATTAGTACCGATCAAATCCATTCTCTTATTGCAAAATTACCACCAATGGCACAACAAGTGTTTAATATGTTTGTGATTGATGGCTATTCACATAAAGAGATTGGAGCAGTTTTAAATATTGAAGAGGGCACTTCGAAATGGCACTTAAACTCAGCCCGAACGAAATTAAAAGATATGTTAGAAGATTTAGTAACCCCCGTAAAGCTACAGCACCATGGTTGATTTTGACAAATTTGAAAAACAATTAAAAGAAAAATACGGCAATCAAGAGTTCCCTTTTGATGAAAAAAATTGGGACAATGCCAGAAAAATGATTGATGCTTCGCGTCAGGGTAAAAGCCGAGGCGGTATCTTTTTATTTTCTGCCGTAGCCTTGTTGTGCACTACAGGATTGGTGTATTACTTTGGTTTTAGCGAAAACGCAAAAGGATTACAACAAAATAATTTGGCATTAAACCAAACGGTTACTGCTAACAAAGCGGTAAATGAAAATAATTCAACTACAGTAAATACAAGTAATGAGAATTCTGCTTCTGTAAACGAAAATACTGCTTCAAAAACTGAAAGTTCTTCATTAAATGAAAATTTAAACACTACTTCTAATTCGAATAAAGTAAATAACAATTCAAAAAATAATACTTCAGTCAACAACACCAAAGCAATTGAAGGCGCTGCAAATGCTAAAACAAATAACTCTACAACTTCAGCTAACGAAAGCAAATCAGAAGAAAAAGCGAATACAAATTCATCTACTCCTGTTAACGAAACAAAAGCGAATACAACACAACCAACTGAAGTAAAAAAATCTACTCCGGCAAAAACAAATGCAAAAGCCTCAACACCTCAGGTTTCAGAAACTAATAATAACAATTCAGATAATACTGTTAAAGCGGTTAACCCAACAATTAGTAATGATGTAACGAGTAATGGTGATAAACTTGGTGACGTAACTACTGCCAACTCTACTTCTACTCCAACAAAAAATAAACAAGTAGTTACCGATACAAGTACTGTAATTGCAACAACTACAGTTAAGCCAACCGAAAGTGTTGTTCTGGATTCTGTACCTCCAATGCGAAAATCACGTGCAGATTCTTTAGCTGCAATGATGCCAAAAGGCGATGGCGTTTCTTATGCAACCAACGTAAAAGAAAAACACAATGCGAAAAATATTTTAATGCTGGAAGCAGGTACCACTTATTTACTAGGTTGGAACGGTGGCGGAAAAAATGAAGCAGGTGGCTTTAATTTATTAGCAGGTGTTAATTTTCAACATTATTTTACCGGAACTTTGGCTGCACAAATTGGCGTTCAATATAGCACCATTGCTAATTTAACCAATACTTCACACACCATCAGTACTGTAAAATATGATTTAGGTGTTGAGCAAGATGTGACTTCCATCCGCTATCAAACCTTGCATTATATTGTAGCGCCAATTAAATTTACTTATACTTTCAAGGATAAAAATACTTTCGGTATCGGTGCTAATGTGGCTTATTTATTAAACAGCGATAGTAAAAAAGAAAAGTATAGAACGAATAGCAGCGATCCTAACGCCACAAAAAATAATTTAACTTCAACTAAAGAAAGTGGTTATGTGCAAGGTTTTAATCCTTACGACATTCAGCTTGCTTTTTCTTACAGAAGAAAAATTTACAAAGGCTTTAGCGCGGGCGCTGAATTCTTTTACGGTTTAACCGATACAAAAAACAACAGCTTCTTTAAATCAAATTATTTTGATAGGAATGTTGGCTTTAAAGTTAGCTTGAGTTACGATTTATTTAAAAAGTAATGAAGTAGACGCGAAATGCGTCACGATCATTACTTAGTATTATTAAAAAAACAAAGAAATGAAACAGAAATGTACTTTATTAATTGCTTTAATTGGCATGGTTTTATTTAACGCTTGTAAAAAGAAAGATTTACCCGTAGCTGAAGAAGGCAATGCTCCTCAATTTTATTTTAGCGGAAAAGTGAACGGCACTGATTACAAAATCGAGGCTGGAGTTGGTGATTATTATATGTATTCTGCTTATTCACAAAACACAAATAACGTTTATGGATTTTCTGGTTCCTTAAAACAAAACAATTGCTCTACTTGTTCTAACAGTATACATTTTGAAATTAATGATTGCAGATACAGTACAACCAATGGACCGTCAGGAATAGATTCTGCATTTGCTTCAACATTTTATCCATATTATGCTGGTAACCCTGCTCCCGTTTCGTATTACGTTAGTTTTTATTCTATTTTCAATAATTCGGCGCAATCCTATTTATGGAATTTTGGAGATGGTGATACTTCTGCTTTAGCTAATCCAAGTCACTTTTACAGATATTCCGGTGAATACAACGTATCGTTAAAAATACAAGATTATTTTTCATGTAGTAATACGGTTAGTAATATTCAAAAAATAGGATTATCCGATAGCTACTGTAAAACCACTATAACAGTAACCTCTACTTCAACACTAAATGCAAATTTTACTCATTCAACTGTTGGAACTCCTCCTTATAATTTTTATTGGGATTTAGGTGACGGCAATTTTTCAAGCGTTACTTCACCTACTCATACCTACGTTACTCCAGGAAGATATCCTGTATCACTTCGTGTTATTGATGCCGTAAATGATACTGCAATTGCCAATTTTAATTATATTACTTCTACAGGAAGTGTTTGTACTACAAATTACGTTGTTTTAAATAGTATGCCTTTGAGTAACCCAATGGCTTATTCGAATATTATAATAAAATGGACAGACGCATTGGGAACAGAATATACATCAAATAGTAGTTTACAGCCCTCGACCAGTTATTTCAAAGTGATTTCAGTATCTGATTACCACGATAATGAAAACGGACAGAAAACAAAAAAACTACACGTTAAGTTTAAATGTAATGTGTATAATGGATCAGCAAGCATGCCAATTGATAATGGCGATGCTATTGTTGTAGTGGCGTATAAATAAATATTAATAATTTAAAAAATAGAATGAAAAAAATCTACATCAAAACAATTTTAGCAGCTTTATTATTTCTAGGCTTTAAAACCACAAATGCTCAATGTGTTGCTAATTGCACTTTTGCTATTGGCACAGGCGGTGCCGTAACGTTTACAAGTACATCAACGGGTACTTCATCAAACACAGTTTACTACTGGACTTTCGGTGATGGAAATACTTCAAGTACCATAAATAATATTTTTGCAAATAACACTTATACTGCAAACGGAACCTATAATGGCTACTTATTTATATATGATACAGCATCTGTATCAACCTGCAGTGCAGGTATTGCTTTTTCGTTAACCATTACTAATGCGGCTTGTAGCGGAAGTGCGAGTTTTGCGAATACTGCTGGACCAAGCGGATTGGAAAATTTCAATTCTACATCAACAGGCATAGCGCCTAATTCAACTTATTTTTGGAATTTCGGTGATGGAAATACTGCAAATACAGGAACCAGTTGGGGCGCTTCACATACTTACACTGCTGGTGGATCTTATACAGTGACAATGGTTGTAACCGATCCTCTTTCTATTTGTTCTTATACTGCTGTTCAAACCATCAGTGTAACAATTGTGCCCTGCAGTTTGGTTGCTAATTACACATTCACAAATAGCGCTGCGGGATTAGTAAATTTTACAAGTACATCAACAGGAACAACTGCTAACACAATTTATAGTTGGGATTTTGGTGATTTTACATATGGAAGTGGCGCTACAGTTTCTCACACTTATGCCTCCAACGGAAATTATAATGTGAACTTAAATATTATGGATTCAATTGTATTCACTTGTAGCGACACTATCACTAAACTTGTTCCAGTAACTAATGTTCCTTGTTTAGCAAATTCAACTTTCTCGGTAACAAAAGATAGTTCTATTGCTTATACATGGAAAGCTTTTCCGGCGTATTCGCCAAATATTTTAGCTGCTAATTGGAATTGGGGTGATGGAAATAATTCAACCGGACTTTACCCATCTCACACCTATTCAGCCGCAGGATTTTATTCAATTTGTTTATCTGTAACTGTAAGTTGTACTTCTGGCCCTATTTCTTCAACCACTTGTGTCAATACAAATATTTGGAGGATTAATGCCAATGATCAAACAGCGGCAATGATTAGTATAAATGTTATTAATCCTACTGCTTCTGGAATTTCAACAAGCAAGAAAGAAACTACTTCTTTTAATCTTTATCCAAACCCTAATAATGGTGAAGTGAATCTGCAAATAAATAATAGTCCTTTAAAAGATGTAGATGTTGCTATTTATAATATGATTGGTGAAAATGTTTATAAATCAAACATTACTCTTTCAAACGGAAGTGTTAAAACGAATCTAAATTTAAACGAATTAAATAACGGAACTTATTTTATTAGAATTAGCGGACAAGCGACGAAAAAACTGATTGTTTTAAGATAAATTTAAATTACACCCAACCTTTTATTTTTGTTGAGCGTATTAAGTTTATAAGTGAATAAATAGCTTGTTTAGCAATAAACACGCAGAAAAAAGCAGCTTTTGGGATGGGGCTGCTTTTTTCATTGTATAAATTTTGGTTTTATTTTTTGATTCAACTTTTGGCCCTTCGTCGGGCTCAGGATGACGGGCTGCTTTTTTCATTCTATTAACTCCAATTTTATTTTGTGAATCAGCTTTCGGCCCTTCGTCAGGCTCAGGAGGGGCAGCTTTTTTCATAGTTCGGCAGGCTCACCATGACAAGGAATAATTGAGCAATAGAATATTTGAATGGTTAAGTATGAGGTGGTGCCGGAGCCTGTCGAAGGCACATTATCAATAAAAATATTTCCAAATGAACCCAACCTTTCCCTTTTAATGGGCGTATAGTTAGATAAGAAAGATCTTACTTCCGACTCATAATATAGCTTAACAAAAAAATACGGAGTAAGTTTTGTTAGTTTGTTTGTAAAAAAGCTGCCTTTGGGATGGGGCAGCTTTTTTATTTAAATCATTTTTACTCGAACAATCATTAACTGCCTTTGGTCCTTCGTCGGGCTCAGGAGGGGCAGTTTCTTTATTTGTTGTTGCGGTGTCTGAGGCTCTCGAAGACGCCGAGTAACCCAATCCTTTAACACCTGTTAACGTATGGTAATATAAAGGAGGATACTACCATGAAAAAATCACTCACCATATCGTTAATAATAGCTTTTACAATTATATCCTTAATTATAGGTTTTTCGTAATCTTGTTTTATTGTTCTATACTTACTAAGAGCCTTCATAACTGAGGGCTTTTTTATTTTAACACCTTATTAAAATCCCTATTTTTGTGCTTTAATCTAAATTATGTCACAAAAGCCTGAAGATTTTTTTAAGAACATCATCTCTCACTGTAAGGAGTATGGTTATATTTTCCCATCAAGTGAAATTTACGACGGATTAAGCGCCGTTTACGATTACGGTCAATATGGTGCCGAATTAAAAAAGAACATTCGCGATTATTGGTGGAAATCCATGGTGCAAATGCACGAAAACATTGTTGGTATTGATTCTGCAATTTTTATGCACCCAACAATTTGGAAAGCTAGCGGACACGTTGATGCTTTTAACGACCCCTTAATTGATAACAAAGACAGCAAAAAAAGATATCGCGCGGATGTATTGATTGAAGAACACGTTGCGAAAATTGAAGATAAAATAAATAAAGAAGTTGAAAAAGCAGCAAAACGTTTCGAAAATTTTGATGCGGTAATGTTTAAAAGCACAAACGCACGCGTAAAAGAATATCAAGATAAAATTGATGCGATAAATTCCCGTTTCAAAACTGCATTAAACGATAACAACCTTGAAGAAGTAAAACAAATCATCATCGACCTTGAAATTGTTTGCCCGATTAGCGGTACTCGTAATTGGACAGATGTACGTCAATTTAATTTAATGTTCTCAACCTCAATGGGGGCAGTTAGTGAAGAAGGAAATACAATTTATTTACGTCCGGAAACCGCGCAAGGAATTTTTGTAAATTATTTAAATGTGCAAAAAACCGGGAGAATGAAAATTCCTTTTGGTATAGCGCAAACTGGAAAAGCATTTCGGAATGAAATTGTTGCTAGACAATTTATTTTCCGCATGCGTGAGTTTGAACAAATGGAAATGCAATACTTCGTAAAACCAGGAACAGAAATGCAATGGTACGAATATTGGAAAACCGCACGTTTAAAATGGCATAATAGTTTAGGATTAGGTGCGGATAATTACCGTTATCATGACCATTTAAAATTAGCGCATTATGCTAATGCTGCTTGTGATATTGAATTTAAATTCCCTTTTGGATTTAAAGAATTAGAAGGAATACATTCTCGCACTGATTTCGATTTAAAACAACACGAACAATTCAGCGGAAAAAAATTACAATATTTCGATCCGGAAGAAAACAAAAGTTACGTGCCTTACGTAGTGGAGACCTCCGTAGGATTAGATAGATTATTTTTATCTATTCTTTCTGCAGGATTTAAAGAAGAACCATTAGAAGGTGGCGATACAAGAACAGTATTAAGCCTCCCTCCCGCTCTTGCGCCAATTAAATGCGCTATTTTTCCATTGGTAAAAAAAGATGGTCTGCCCGAATTAGCAGAAAAAATATTAAACGAATTAAAATTCGACCATAATGTTATTATGGACGAAAAAGATACTGTTGGTAAACGTTACCGCCGACAAGACGCTATTGGAACGCCATATTGCATTACAATTGACCACCAAAGTTTAGAAGACCAAACGGTAACTATACGCGATAGAGATACAATGAAACAAGAGCGCATTAAAATTTCGGAAGTTGCAGCAATACTAAATGAAAAAGTTAGTATGAGGAGTTTGTTGAAGCAGCTTTAAAATTAAAGGGTTTGTTTTTACAAGCCCTTTTTTATTGCGTAAAATTTGTATATTTAGTGTAAGAAAGCGAGATAAGCTGATATAAGCATTTGCTCCAAAGGAGTTCCTACGGAATAAGTATTTGTTTGTGGCGCCTGTCCGCTAGTTAGGCAACATTTTAAAATAGACAAAACAAATACAAGACATATGGCATTAATACCACCATTCTTCCTAGACACAGTAGTTGCCATAGGGACAGTAAATGAACAAGATCAAACGGCTTGGGTTGGGACAGGTTTTCTATATGGAAAATTTGAAAGTAAAGATGGAGAGAATAAACAATATCGAGTTTATTTAGTTACAAATAAGCATGTGATCATAAATTTAAAGACCATCGTTTTACGTTTTAATCCTCAAACAAATCAAGCCGCAACGGATTTTAAAGAACAATTATATAACCCAAACGGGGCTCCAACATGGACAGGTCACACAGACCCGAACGTGGATGTTGCCGTCCTGAGTATTGACACAAAAGTTCTAGACCAAAGAGGCTTGAAATATGGTTTCTTTCATTCAGACGACCATTCATTGACTATTAATGATATGCATACGAATGGTATCTCAGAAGGTGATTTTTTATATGTTTTAGGTTTTCCAATGGGCATTGTAGCAGAAGACAGGCAACATGTAATATTGCGACAAGGAGTGATAGCAAGGATTAGAGACCTATACGAAAAGAGAAGCAAAGATTTTAT
>JAYTSW010000117.1:0-2320 GCA_043745425.1 Sphingobacteriaceae bacterium
GGCGGATTTAAAAGGCTGGAAGCGTGATAATGGAAAGTATATGGTTTATGTAAATGGACCTAATTCAATTAAAATTGGACAGTATGCAGAAAGTGATTATGCACGACATACCATTTATAATCATTATAACAATAGAGCGTATCCACAAAACATTTCTGTATTAGATAGTCTTTTTTATTACCGTAATAAATTAGCAATTCAACTTGGATTTAAAAGTTACGCAGAATATGCTTTGGTTGATAAGATGGCGAAAACACCAGCGAATGTTTGGGCATTCGAAACGGATTTAAAAACAAAATTGGCTCCATTAGTAACAAAAGATCTAGCGGAATTAAAAGCTATTAAACATCAATTGCAACCCAACTCAACCGACTCGATTTTTGCTTGGGATATCGCCTATTACACAAAGCAATTATTGGATTCTAAATACCAGTTAAATACGGATGAAGTTAAAGAATACTTCGAGCTGAATAATACCATCAAGGGAATGTTTATGGTATATGAAAAACTTTTTAGTTTAGAAATAAAAGAAACTAAAGGCCTACCAATTTGGCATGCTAAAGTTCGGACATTTGAAATGTATAAAGAGAATAAATTAATTGGAATGTTTTACTTCGATTTATTCCCTCGTCAAAATAAATATACCCATTTCGAATGTTCACCTATCAGTCAATATAGAAATGCTAATGGTGTAGAAGTGTTACCTGTTTCTGCATTAATTTGTAATTTTCCTGAAGGCAATATTTTGAATCCATCATTATTGAATCATAGCGATGTAATTACTTTATTTCATGAGTTCGGACATTTGGTTCATTCGCTATTAGGTCGTAGTGATATTGTTGCGCAAGGGCCCTTTAATGTGAAGGGAGATTTTGTGGAAGCACCATCACAGTTTTTAGAAAACTGGTGTTGGGAATATGCATCACTAAAATTATTTGCAAAGAATTATAAAACTGGAGTAATATTACCTGAGTCATTATTTAATAAAATGAAACAAGCGCAATTAGTAAATTCAGGAATTGCAAATATGCGACAAGCATACTTAGGCACGATTGATTTTACTTACGAAGACAATTACTCTTTAACAAAAAAAGAAGGAATAACACAAATTGCTAAATCACTTTTTGCATTGAACCAAATTCCATATCCGGAAGGATCTAATTTCATTTGTAGTTTCGGACATCTTAATGGATACGGTGCAAATTACTATGGATATTTATGGTCTAAGGTTTTTGCTCAAGATATGTTTTCTGTATTTCAAAAAAATGGAGTGATGGATAATGTTACTGGACTACGCTATAGAAAAACCATACTTGAAAAAGGCGCTACTGAAGAAGAAATTGATTTGTTACGTACGTTCTTAGGACGAGAACCAAACTCTGAAGCCTTCTTAAAATCATTAGGGATTAAATAAAAATAAATTTTTTATAAAGCGTCCTGTAGCTCTTACTTCAGGACGCTTTATGCTATAAAAAAACAATTCACTATTTTTAATTATCAAACATGGCAGATAACACACAAATAAAATGTCCTAACTGCGGAACTTCTATTGATGTTCAAGATATTTTATCACATCAGTTAGAGGATAAATTGCAAAAAAAATATCAAGTGCAACTTGCAGATGAAAAGAAAAAATATGACAATGAATTTGCCATCTTAAATAAAGCTAAAGAAGAGTTTGATCAAAAGAAACTTAAAGAGAACGAACTTTTCCAAGAAAGAATTGACACTAAAATTAAAGAAGAGAGAAAGCAACTTGAAGAAAAACTTATTAAAAAATATAAGGAAGAACAAGCTGATCAATTTGCTGTATTACAAAATGAGCTTAATGAAAAATCAGAACAGGTAAAGGATTTAAATAAATCGAAAGCGGAAATCGAAAAACTAAAGCGTGAAAAAAGCGAGTTAAAAGAATCGATAGAGGCGGAATCACAACAAAAAATAAATCAGACCATAAGCGAAGAGAGAGAAAAAATTCGCAAAACAGAAGAAGATAAAAATGAATTGCGGTTTAAAGAACTTCAAAAGCAACTAGAAGATCAAAAACGATTAACAGAAGAAATGAAACGTAAGCAAGAGCAAGGATCGATGCAAATGCAAGGCGAAGTAATGGAGTTAGCAATTGAAGAATGGCTTGCTGCACAATTTCCATTAGATACAATAGAAGAAATAAAAAAAGGTGCTAGAGGCGGCGACTGTATTCAAATTGTAAATACTAGAAGCAATCAAAATTGTGGCTCCATCTATTACGAGAGTAAACGCACAAAAGATTTTCAGCAAGGATGGATAGAAAAATTTAAGAGCGATATAAGAGAACGTG
>JAYTSW010000118.1:0-2319 GCA_043745425.1 Sphingobacteriaceae bacterium
GGTTATCATGTGTGATGTGGTTTTAAGATTTAAAAATTAAGCAGCTAATAATTCAAGTTCTAAAATGAGGGCTTCGGCTTCCAGTTCTAATATGCGGAAGCGTTCAGTTTCATTGTTGTTTTGTTCGGGTGGGAGTTCTATTTTTTTGCGAGTGCTAATTTTCACATTCACATCTTTTACTAAACTCAATTGATTAGGACTAATAGAAACACTTACACCAAACTTGCTTTGTAAAATAGTAGCAAAGGCTTCTACATTTTCTTTGGGTAAATAAGCAGCCATTTTATCAGATGACTTTTCAAACAAGCCCTTATCTACCAATGCCATTAAATCCCTATCCGTATAAATATCGCCACCACGAGAACGAGAGAGTGGAACTATTACCCTATATTTATCGGGAGTACTAAAAAAAGCAATTTCATTTGAGGCATATAAAGCAGAACCATTAGAAAGTGATTTTAAAATTGGTAAGGCTTTAATAATTGGCACATCAATTTTGCGTTCGCTTTGTTCTTTCGGTTGCCATTCTTCGGGCATTAAAATTCCTTTTTTGGTTTGTCCTTCTTGCGTTGTATAACTTACTAATTTTCCACTCTCTGAACCAAAGGCTTGTAACAAATTGCCAGTAATAATGTAGCGGAAACTTCTATCCTTAGTACGTTGTTTAATTTCTTGTTCCCACAGATTTAATAATTGCTCTTGCGATAACTCATCATTATCAATACTCGCTGCTATGATTTTAGAAATGCCATCGTTAAAACTGGCTGGCATTGCAATATATTTACTACTATTAGCAATGGCTACTTTAACTTTAATAGCACTTGGTGCATAAGGATTTTTCTTTTTCTTATCAATCATAATACCCAAACTAACCGCCATGATTGTTTCTTGCCCATTATCAAACGTAAATACAGGATAGGCTAACTTTCTGCCGATAGTAAAGAAATTTAAAATACGCTGTAAATACTCTTGTTTATACTTATAACTCTTTTGAAGTGCTGTAACGTTTAATTGATGTGTGGCTCTTAATTCTTTTTCACGTTCACGTATAGCATGGTCGTAGACACCCGAACCAGCCAACTTCATTATTTTCTTTTCGGTTGGAATTTCACTTATGAGTTTTTCGTATTTTGATTCCGATGCTTTTATCTCATCGGTTAAACGCTGCTCCATAGTATTGGTAAAGTCATCTAACAATTCTCGTTTGTGTTGCTCTGCATATTTACCGTTCAAACTTTCGGCTAATAAATTTTCTAATTCAGTTTTAGAAAATGGTTTTTTAAGTACGTTAGCTTTTACTTTTTCTAAAATGCTATCTTCTCCAAAAGCTGTTTCGCCACCCTTGCCCATTTTAATAATAGTAGTATCAATAGTTTCTGTTTTAAGGTCAAGGGCTTCTACTTCTAAATCGTACTCGCCAATTTGTTTTAGGTATTCTACATAATCAGTATAACGTTCAGAAATATCAGAGTAAAAATCAGCTTGAAGTTGAGTAGATAATACCGCCACACGCCCCGATACTTTATGCGCTGCATCTTCTAAGTTCTCATCACTCTCGCTGCCCTTACCTTGTAAATTTAAGGGGTCGTTTAAGAGTTCGTTTATTTCTAAATTTTCCATTAAATATTCTTTCACTACTTTATCTCCGTACTTATTTAAAAAATCGGGAACATCTAAAATTTTGGTACTTTGTTTTTGGTTTGAAGTGGTGTTGGCATCCAATGATTTTAATTTCTTTTGTAACATCATCATCAAACGCTTTTCTGCTGGAATGGCAGAAATAACATAATCATAAATGGGTTTTAAAATTTGTCCAGTACGATTAATACGCCCACGTTTTTGAACTTCGGTATTAATATCTAATTCTGCTTGTAAAACAATCATTACACGTTGCTTCACATTTTCGGCAGAAACTTTTTGTGTTGGTATGGCGTGTGCCGATGCACCCGTACTGCCCGATTGATTAATCATTAAAACATCCGCTTCGTTATTATTAAATAGTCTAAACGCATCGTTGGTATTTAATCGCTTACGGTTTGTTACCATACCTTTATCGCCAGTTGCATTAAGCTGAATACTATATTTTCTACCAGTAACTTCGGCAACAACATACCCAGCACTTTCTAGTTTTTTTATAATCACATCAATAGGACTAATAGATAAGCCTGTGCTAATGGTATTGATAGTTGTAACGATACGTTGGTAGTCTATGCGAGCATCTTCGGCTAAATCCGATAATTCAAAATGTTTAAATACCGATTTACCATTAATATCTTTTTCAGTATAACGCATCACACCTTCTAATCCTTTTTTAAGAAC
>JAYTSW010000119.1:0-2314 GCA_043745425.1 Sphingobacteriaceae bacterium
AAACAATTTGCGCTCACCTCAAACCATTCGTTTAACTTATACTGATAATTATTTTAGTCAGAAACCAAACTCCACCATTAGTGGGGCAACGGTTCAAATAAAAGATGTAACATCAGGTCAATTATTTAATTTCACCGATAACTCTAATGGGAATTATGTATTTAATCTAAACTCAACAGACACTATTGGGAAGATTGGGCACCAATATGAACTTTCAGTTACACATCAAGGAAATAATTACACATCAACCTCAACGATGTATAGAACTGCTAAGATTGATACCATCGTTATTGAATATAAAGCGGCAGGAGCTTTCGGTACCAAGGAAGGATATGATTTGTATTTTTTAGGTCAAGATCCTGCTGGTGCTACGGCTGATTTTTATTGGGTAAAATCATACCGTAACAACGTATTTTATAATAAAGGTATTAATATCAATACTGCATGGGATGCTGCTAATGGCCCAGGTGCTGATGGTTTATTTTTTATACCACCAATAGCAAGAGGCATTTTACCTCGTGGAGATCGCTTAGATAAATTTGATTTATTTAGAGTTGAAATACACTCCTTATCAAGACAAGCGTATGATTTTTTAAATCAAGTGCAAACCCAAACGACTAATTCCGGATTATTTGCAACAACTCCTGAAAACGTAAAAACAAACATTACAACTACTTCAGCAACAAAAGTGGTTGGTTGGTTTAATATGGCGGCAGTGGATGCAAAACAAATCGTTGTACAATAAGTTAATCTTTCTTATTGTAGATTAGTTTCATCATGTCCTCATCTTTTCTATATACATCTATATAGAGTTTTAACCCATTACTATCTGCATAAGCCGTATAATAACGCGTATAAATAGGTAATGGTTTTCGGAGTTTTATTTTTCGTTGTTCTTGTTTTACAAAATACACTTGTAAACTATCATGCGTATAATGCAAACTATCATCTCTAATTAAAAAATCAGCAAACTCCGTAAACTTCTCAAGCCTAATACAACCGTGGCTTTGAGAACGAGAGCTTGTTTTAAAATACCGTTTAGAATTAGTGTCGTGCAAATACACACCATACGGGTTATTGAAATTAAATTTCACAACACCTAAACTATTTTCATTTCCAATGCGTTGTCTAAATCTTACTGGTAAATAATCTTTCGTATATTTTTTCCAAGGAACTTTGGTGTAATCTAATACCACATCATGATTTCCTAATACTTCAAAATTTTTCTTTCTAATATAGCTTGTATCGCGTTGTACTGCTGGCAGTATTTCTTTTGTGGCAATGCTAATGGGCACATTCCAATAAGGATAAATAAGCATGTGATCAATTTTACTTTTAAGAATAGGCGTTTGCGTTTCTGGTTTTCCGCATACGATGGCGGATTGCATTACCACTGTATCTTTTTCAAAAACGGTTAATCCAAAAGCTGGGATATTTATAAAGGCGTAACGTTCAGGGAATTTAGTTTCTTCCCAACGCCAACGTTCCATCGACATAGAAATTTGTTTAATTATTTTATCTCTGTTGTAACTTAATGCTTGTTTGGTGTATTTTCCTAATTTCCCATCGGGTTGTATAAACCACTTTTTTTGTAATTTATTTAAGGCCTTTGTCAACTTAACACTATCAGCGGCAACTAACGTTGTATCGTAAAACCCTTGTTTAATAAGGCTTTTAACAATCAATTGTTTTTGTAGTAACGAATCTTTTTCAGTTACAAATGGAATGGAATCAACTTGATATAATGAATGATTATTTAAGATAGTTGCTAATTCTTTCTTTAGCATTCTATAATTATAATGCTTCGGTTCTAATGAATCTAATGTTGCTTTAATAGTTGAATTATTATATCCAACTTGTAAACTACTATCCCATCCTTTTTGAAGTTTAGGAAAGTTTGTTTGTAATAACAAACTATCTGCATAAAACCGACCTTTGTTTAAATGAGCCGCTAATAAGTAATAAGCGTCGCTCAATAATAAATCTGTTTTTACAAGAGCCGTTACATTCACGTAATTTTTAACTACCGAAATAGAATCCAATTTATGTTTTACTTCCAATAAATGATAGTTATTTGGAACTAATCCATTATAATCACAATGGGATATATAACTTAATAAACTATCTCCTTTGGCGGTTAATGAAGCATGATTAAACCATAGTAGTTTAGTGGTATACTGTTTTTTAAAATAACGATAGCAGATTAAGGATATAGAATCAATCGTAATAATACTATCGAGAGTAATATACTGTGCTATTTGACGTTCAACTTCTTTGTCGATGTCCTGTGGCGCAGAAATTTGTATCATCTTAT
>JAYTSW010000120.1:0-2306 GCA_043745425.1 Sphingobacteriaceae bacterium
CCCACTAAACGCGAAACCAATTGAGAAAATTAATTTTCATACTCATTTTCGCCTTGGTAGGTAATTTTGCTTATTCTCAATCTAAGAAGAAGGAAGCGCCTAAACCTATTGCGGTTCAAACAAAAACAACTGGATCTAGTATAAAGACAGATGGAGGTAAAAAGATCGAAATTAAACATGCCGGAGTTTTACGTTTCGATAAAGGTATAAACGCAAAACGACTCATTGGCGATGTGGTTTGCGAGCACGAAGGCGCAGTTATGAAATGCGATAGCGCTTATCTGTATGATAACAACAGCATGGATGCTTTCGGGAAAATATCTATTGTAAAAGGCGACAGTATTTTTGTTTACGGCGATAAATTACATTACGATGGCGCGACAAAATTGGCTACGCTTCAGGATAATGTAAAGTGTATTGAAAAAGACATGACACTTACTACAAATCTGATGACTTATGATGTGGCTAACTCCGTTGCTAATTATTATAACGGTGGAACTATCATTAATAAACAAAATACATTGGTAAGTAAAAACGGACATTATTTTTCATCAACTAAAGAAGTAGCTTTTAAATACGATGTGGAATTAAAAAATAAAGATTACACCATGCGTGGTGATACTTTGCGTTACAATACAGTAAGTAAAACATCCTATTTTTTAGGCCCAACTATTATTATTAGTAAAGAGGATTATATTTATTGCGAAAATGGCTGGTACGATACCGAGAATGAAAATTCAGCTTTTAGTAAAAATGCAATTTTAGTTACCAAAGAACAAAAATTAAGTGGCGATAGTCTACTATACGATAGAAAAAAAGGGTTTGGTCGCGCGTTTAATAATGTGCGTTTAGTAGATACAACAAACAAATCTGTTATATATGGCGATTACATTGAGTACACTGAGAAAGGCTCTATTGCCACTATAACCAAAAAAGCGTTGTATGTTCGTGTGTTCGAAAAAGATTCTTTGTTTCTAACTGCTGATACTTTATATCATCGCGACATTGATTCGGTAAATAATATGATAAGAGCGTATCATCATGTAAAATTTTACAAAACCGATTTGCAGGGCATGTGCGATTCGTTGGCATACAATTCAACCGATTCTTTAATGTACATGTTTTATAGCCCAATTGTTTGGTCCCAAAACGGACAATCCACCGCTAAGAAAATAAATGTTTGCGTGGCAAAAAAAGGTATTCACGATTTTTTATTGGAAGGAAATGCCTTTGTGGTTCAACAATCCGATTCAATTGATAATAATATGTATCATCAGATAACTGGTAAAAGTATGAAAGGATTTTTTAAAGATGATACTATTCGAAAAATTGTAGTCACAGGTAATTCGCAAATATTATATTTTTTGAAGCAAAAAAAGAAAATTAAGGGTTTAAACAAAACAGTGTGTAGTGATATTGTTGTTTGGTTTCATGAAGGGGATTTAGATAAAGTTACTTTTATTAATAAACCTGAAAGTGTTATTACGCCAATTGCAGAAGTCAATATTGACGAAGCCCGACTCAAAGGCTTTAGTTGGCAAATTTCTAAACAGCCAAAGTCGAGAGCCGATTTGTTTAGGAAGAATTAGAAGTAGTTTAATTATTTGTTGGGGCTTACCTTCGGCCCGGGCTGCTACAGGCTCCGCTATCGCTGCGGTTTTTTGCCGAAAAGGCAAAAGAACTAAACCTTTCGCATCCCTAAGCCAAATCTCGTTTAATTGATTTTTAAAACTGCCCTGACTCCACAATTTTTATGGCGCGTTCTATCATGATGTCTTCAACGTTAGCGTCGTAATCATCTTTCATGTTGTTGCCAAATATTCTGGCAACGGCTTGCCACATGCAGGCTTCAAAACCGCCGCGCATTTCTTTTACAATCTCGTAAGTTGTTTTTCCGGTTTCGCGGTCAATTAATTTCATTAACACGCGACCTTGGGTAATAGATAAATCTTTCAACTCATCTTCAAACTCATGTTTCAAATCTTTTTCGCATACGCGTAAATACGCTTTTTTCATTTTCTCATCCGGCATCCGTTCTAAAATACGGTCGTATTCTTTTAATTTAGCAGCAGCGAGAATAGCGTAAGGATAAACTTTTTTAACGTTGTATTTTATGCGTGTCCATTGTTCGCGTTGACGATTAGTTTTATAAACAAACTCGGTATAAATATAAACGTCTTGCAAATCAATAACAGGCACAGTGTCGCCATTAATAACTTCAGCGCGACAAGTATAACCAGATTGTGTTGAAGGAACAGTAGGGTCAGGAACATCTTGTGCGAATAAAGAAGTGGAAAATAAAAACG
>JAYTSW010000121.1:0-8454 GCA_043745425.1 Sphingobacteriaceae bacterium
AACGGTTATTGTGCCCACATTCGGGTCAATCGTACAAAAAGGAAAATTGGCCGCCTGGGCCTTTGCGTTACTCAAACAATTAAAAAGGGTTGATTTCCCGACATTTGGCAATCCTACTATTCCACACTTTAAAGCCATATAAGAAGTTTAATTTTAGAAGTCAGAATTCAGAAGCAATCTTTTCTGTCATTTGACTCTTGTAAAACCTGCAAATATAAGAAACGGGAAGGCTTTTGGTGCATTTTTGTTAATATCTTGAATAAACATAGTTTTTAACATAGGGAGTATATTTTCAACATTACTCTAAAGAGCTTGTTTCAAATGGTATTTTTGCCCAAAATCCCTCTCTAATGGCTGATATTACCCAATTAAAAAAACTCTCTTCTCAAGTTCGACGCGATATTGTACGTATGGTTCATGCGGTTAACTCCGGTCACCCCGGCGGTTCGCTTGGTTGCGTTGAATATTTTGTTGCGCTTTACAATGAAATAATGAATCATAATCCGAAGTCATTCTCGATGGATGGAAAAGGTGAAGATTTGTTTTTTTTAAGCAACGGCCATATTTCTCCCGTGTTTTATAGCGTGTTAGCGCGCAACGGCTATTTTCCTGTTGAAGAATTAAAAACTTTCAGAAAATTAAATACTCGTTTGCAAGGACATCCTACAACTCACGAACATTTACCTGGCATTCGAATTGCAAGTGGTTCACTAGGACAAGGCATGAGCGTTGCAATCGGTGCAGCATTAACTAAAAAATTAAATGGTGATAAAAGTATAATTTACAGTTTGCATGGCGATGGAGAATTGCAAGAAGGGCAAATTTGGGAAGCAGCTTTATACGCCGCAGCAAACAAAGTAGATAATTATATTGCAGCTGTTGATTATAATGGAAGACAAATTGATGGGGATGTAGACAACATTTTATCATTAGGAAATTTAAAAGCTAAATTTGAAGCTTTCGGTTGGCAGACTTTAGAAATTGCTAAAGGAAATGATATTGAAGATGTAATTGCGGGAATAAAAAATGCACAAACGTATCTTGGAAAAGGAAAACCCGTTATGATTTTAGTTCGTACTGAAATGGGCGCCGGTGTTGATTTTATGATGGGCACACATAAATGGCATGGCAAAGCTCCCAATGATGAACAATTAAAAGCTGCTTTGGCACAACTAGAAGAAACTATTGGAGATTATTAAGAAATGTTGAATTTTAAATGTTGAATTTTAAATGTCTTTGCTACTAAAACAAAATATTTTATTTAAATTCTACTTAGTAGTTAATTTAACATTCATAATTCATAATTCAACATTTTCCCAGCCAACTAACCGCATCCTTTTTATTTTTGATGATTCGTACAGTATGTACGCGCCATGGAACAGCAATATAAAAATTGAAGTGGCGAAAAAAGTAATGGGAAAGTTTTTGGATAGTCTGCAAAATTTACCAAACCTAGAATTAGCTTTACGTTGTTACGGCCATACTACCGATTTTAAACCTGTTCGTAATTGTAAAGATTCAAAATTAGAAGTTCCCTTCGGGAATACAAAAACCAACGCAACACTTATTAAACAACGTATTCAAAAATTAGAACCAAAAGGGACAACACCAATCGCCTTTTCACTTGGAGAATGTGCTGCCGATTTTACACCTCGTTCAAATTGCAGAAACATTGTTATTTTAATTACGGATGGCATTGAAGAATGTGATGGAAATCCCTGCGAAGTATCAATTGCATTACAGAAAAAAGGAATTTTTATTCGTCCGTTTGTTATTGGTGTTGGTTTAGATGTGAAATTTGCTGATGTATTTGGTTGCATGGGAAAATTTTATGATGTAAGTAACGAAGCTAATTTTGAAGATGTACTCACGCTTGTTTTAACAGAAGCTATTTCACAAACAACTGTTCAGGTGGATTTATTGGACATTATGAAAAAACCAACGGAGACCGATGTGAACATGACGTTTTACGATGCAGAAACAAATAAAATAAAATACAACTATTTACATACCATCAATCACAGAGGGAATCCGGATACACTGGTGTTGAATCCCGACATTAAATATAATCTAGCGGTTCACACCATTCCGCCTGTCGAAAAAAACAACATTACCATCACAAGAGGTAAACACAATGTGATTCCTGTTGATGCGCCGCAAGGTTATTTGAAATTGGAATTAGACGGCCCGCTTAGTAAATATTATCCAACAACCGTTGTTCGCAAAACAGGTGAGATGAAAACATTGAACGTTCACGAATTTGGTAAAAGTGAAAAGTATATTGTAGGAAAATATGATTTAGAGATTTTAACGCTTCCAAGAATAAAATTAAACGCGGTTGAAATAAAACAAAGCACAACTAACTCTATAAAAATTCCAACATCAGGCGTTGCTTACATTTCAAAAATAGGAAGTGGCTTTGGTAGTATTTATACCGACGATGGCAAACAAGTCATTTGGGTTTGCAATTTAAATAACTCTTTACAAAACGAAATTATTTATTTACAACCCGGTACTTATAAAATGGAATTCCGCTTTGAAAACACAAAAGAAACAACAAAAACAATTGAGCGAAAATTTGCCATCAGCTCGGGCATTACAACAAATTTAAAATTAAATTAAGATGCTTACAGAAACTATGACAACTAAATACACGTTTACAGAGAAAAAAGATACTCGCTCAGGATTTGGCGCCGGTTTATTAGAAATTGGAAAACAAAATGCTGATGTTGTTGCCTTGTGTGCCGATTTAACTGAGTCGTTAAAGATGGATGCTTTTGCAAAAGAATTTCCAAATCGTTTTTTTCAAGTGGGAATTGCGGAAGCAAACATGATTGGTATCGCTGCGGGATTAACCATTGGTGGAAAAATTCCTTTTACAGGAACATTTGCAAATTTTAGTACTGGTCGCGTTTACGATCAGATTCGACAAAGCGTTGCTTACTCAGGTAAAAACGTAAAAATTTGCGCATCACACGCTGGATTAACATTGGGTGAAGATGGTGCAACACACCAAATTTTAGAAGACATAGGTTTAATGAAAATGCTTCCAGGAATGGTTGTGATTAATCCTTGTGATTTTAATCAAACTAAAGCAGCAACCATTGCGATTGCAAAACATATTGGTCCAGTTTATTTACGTTTTGGCAGACCAACAGTTCCGAATTTCACTCCTGCTGATCAGAAATTTGAGATTGGTAAAGCGGTCACCTTAGTTGAAGGAACCGATGTTACAATTATTGCAACCGGACATTTAGTTTGGAAAGCAATTGAAGCTGAAGCGCAATTAGCACAACTAGGAATTTCTGTTGAAGTCATAAATATTCATACAATTAAACCATTGGATGAAGCTGCAATTCTAAAATCAATTACAAAAACAAAATGTGTAGTAACAGCAGAAGAACATCAAATGAATGGTGGCTTAGGCGACAGCGTTGCGCAACTATTATCGCGTAGATTACCAACGCCACAGGAATTTGTTGCTGTTAATGATAGTTTTGGTGAGAGTGGAACGCCAGATGAATTAATGACAAAATACGGATTGGATACAAGTAATATTGTTAGTGCAGTACATAAAGTTTTAAAAAGAAAAAATTAATTTGACAATGAGTCAATTTGGCAATGTAACAATTAATTAAATTTATACAAGATGAAAATATTTTCAATAGTAAAGGGTTTAGTGTTAATAGCAATAGTAATTGGGTTTACGAATTGTGATCAAATTGCAAAAATTGATAAGCAAATGGATGCTGATTCAACTGATATTGCCAATGAAATTGCAGATATGACAGGAACTCTTCAAGCTATTGAAAGATTAGCAGAAGATGGTGAATCAGAATTAATTTTTAAAGCTTCAGGAACTGAACCTGGATGGATTGCAGAATATTATACAGATAAATTTAAATTGATAGTTGATTACGGAAAAGACAGCTTGATAATTAAAAATATTTCGAAATATTTTGATTTAAATGGCGGTTATAGTTTTTCTTACAAAAATTCTGAGCAGGGAAAAGAAACTCGTTTAAATGTAAAAATTGAAGAGAAAGAATGCACTGATGCTGCGGGAAATAAAAAACCAAGAACGGTAACTGTAACTTATAACGATAAAGTTTATAAAGGCTGCGGAGAAAGTATAAAATAAATTTACTTATGACCAGATTGATCAGCTTCTAGAAAATTCATCTTCTTTTTCGATATTAATTTATTACTTAGCTCAGATTCCTGTGAAAGATGAAGGTGAAAATGCAAATCCGCATATTTTTCTTCCGCTTCTTTCTTGCAATCAATTTGTAAAGTAAATTTTACCATCGACATCGGTTTTATTGCTTCAATGAAACATTTATCAGGAACGCCATTCACATTAAAGCATGTTGGTGTGGCCCAATTACTTTTAATAAAATTTACAGGTTTATCATTTATATAAACTACGCATTTAGAGAGGTCGAACGTAATGGGATCTTTGCAAATCAAGTAATTCAGAATTAATTTATTTGAATCAACATCAGCAATATAGAATTCTACAGGAATATTATTTTTTAAAAAAACAGGAAGGATTTTCATGACCTTGTTTAACATACCAAAACTAATGAAGGATAGAACATGAAACAACGTATAAAAGACGTATATTTTGTGTAAAAGAAAGATTTTTCGCCCTTTGAGACTAAAGAATCGAAAGTTCAATAGCTTTTTTAATTAACGCAGCTGTATTATGTACACCTAATTTCGTTAATAAATTCTGGCGATGGGTATCAATAGTGCGTTTCGCTAATTTTAATTTTCTTGCTATTTCTTCGTTTGTCATTCCATTCGAAATTAATTTCAAAATTTGAATCTGCCGATTAGAAATACCAAATTTATCCTTGTGAGTTTTACCGGTTATCTTTTTTCGTTTAAGTGTTTTTATCTTTTCGTTTATTTCCTTAGCATAATATTTTTTTCCAGCTAAAACTGTTTCTATTGCCAAAAGTAATTCGGAAGGCGATATGTTTTTTAAAATATACCCACTGGCGCCGGCCTCAATCATTTTAAGCACACAAGCGTATTCATCATAACTCGAGAGAGCAAGAAATTTAGTTTTAGGTTTAATGCTTAAAATTTTAGCGAGCGCGTCAGAACCCACACCATCAGGCATTTGATAATCAATTAAAACAATATCAAAATCTTCTGCAATCACTTTCATTATGCCTTCCTCACAACATTCGGCTTCCAAAATATGAAATACGTATTTATGATCCTGACTGGAAAGCATAGTTTTAATACCATCTCTTATCAGTTGGTGGTCGTCAATAATTAATATTTTAAGTATTTCTAACAATTGTATTCATCAAATTTACTACAGATTTTTAATATAATCCTACGTGTAAAGACGTACGTTTTGTGCAAAAAGCAGGTTTTCATTTACTTTTTATAAGAAAATTACGTGTTTTATACGTTGCGCCTCGGTTTAAAGATGTTTTACTTTGTATAGTTAGTTTAGAGTTTTGTATTAATAAAGTATTAGCAGGGCACAATCCAACACCGCCGAGTACGGTTAAGAGTAAAAACAACAACATCTATGTCATCATAGTAACCTCTGCTATTAGAAATCCCCCTTTTACGGGGGATTTTCTTTTACATAAAGATTATGATTTTATATACGGCATTTTGATTTTGAATTCAAGACCTTCCCCTTCTCTGCTATTCATTTCAATTTGTCCGTAATAAGATTGTACTCTTGATTTAATATTTTTTAATCCCATCCCTGGATTGGAAATTGTTTTTAAAATATCAGAACCTTTCCCATTATCTTTTAGTATCATTTCAATTCTATCGGACAGGCATGTAAATTTTAAATCAATTTTTTTTGCTTTACCATGTTTAATGGCATTAGTGATAAATTCCTGAACAATTCTAAAAATGGCCATTTCAAAATTTCCATCTTGTTTAAGAAAGGTTCCATTAAATTGCATATCAAATTCAACAACTCCTTTAAGGCTGTTTTGCTTTATTAATTCGTTAATTGCTTCTTCCAAACCAAGTTCACTAAGTGTTTTAGGCATTATATTAAAACAAATACTTCTTAATTCAAGAATAGAATCGTTAATAATTTCATTTGATTTAATAAAGGCTTCGTTGCCTTCTAAGTTTGTGTTGGAAGTTGAAAGTGTTTGAAAAAACATTTTTACAGCAGATAATTTTTGACCCATGCTATCATGCAGATTTTGCGTTAAACGCATGCGCTCACTTTCCTGCGTTTCAATAATGGCACGAATTACTAAGCTTTCCATTTCTTTTTGACGAGTAATGTCTCTTATCATCCCTTGATAGCCAATCAGGTTTTCTTTTTCTTTAATAGCCACAACCGACAACAAACTTTCAATGACTATTTTTTTTGAGTCTTTTAACTGCACCGGTATATCCACTATTGGTTGATTATTGCCGAGTAGTTTATTTATTTTATTCCAGTCGGCGGGTTTATTAAATAAATTAGCTAGATAAATCCTATTGAGTTCATTCCTTTGCAGCTTGAATAAATTCAACCCAAAATTATTTAACTCCTGAATGTGGTAAGTCGAATCCATAATAAAAATGGCTTCGTTTTGTTTTTCAAATAATTGTCGGAACTTATAGAGCGCATCCTCTCCGCTTTTTCTGAATACGTATAAATCGTATGCATTTTCAATAGTAGCCTTTACATCATCGAAATCAAATGGTTTAATAATGTATTTGTAAATTTGTCCTTTGTTAATTGCTTCAACAACTGTTTCCAAATCAGCGTAACCGGTTAGAATAATACGTATAATTTGTGGTTTATCTTTTAACACGGACTCTAAAAACTGAACACCAGTTTGAACGGGCATTCGTTGGTCTGTTATTAAAATATGTATTTCATATTCATCGAGAATTTTTTTTCCATCAGCAGCCGATACGGCAGTATAGATCTCGAAGAATTTTCTATAATTCGCCTTGAAGGAAATTAAATTATTCGGCTCATCGTCGACATACAGAACTTTAATTTGATTTGATTCCATTTAATTATTGTTGTACTGGTAGTGTAATAGTAAAAGTAGTATTTTTATTTTCTTCTGACTGCACATCAATTTTACCGTTATGGCTTTTTATGATTCCGTAAACGATAGAAAGTCCTAAGCCTGTTCCTTCGCCCACGTCTTTAGTAGTATAAAAAGGGTCAAATATTTTAGAAATAATGGCTTGTGGAATACCAATACCGTTATCAGATATTTTAATGATTATGTTATTATTGCTTAATTCGGTTTCTATTGAGATGATGCGTTCACGGCCTTCAGTCTTCACTAATTTAAATGCATCAACAGCGTTGCTTAACAAATTCATCAACACTTGATTTATTTTTCCGGGATAACATTCCACAATGGGTAATTGAGCGTATTTTTTTACGACTACAATATTATTACTGTTAATGTTGTTGTTAAGAAGCGTAAGTGTAGCGTCTATACCGTCATGAATATTAATTTTTTTAAAATCTCCCTCATCCGATCTGGTGAAATTTTTCAAACCTTTTACTATTTCTGAAGTTCTATTAGCGCCTTCTTCAATACCTTTCAATAGTTGATTAATTTCATCTCTTAAATACTCTGAATCTAATTTTTTCTTCAAAGCATTAATTTCATCCAATTTTTCTTTTATGTTTGAATCATCTTTAATTTCGGTATACCTATCCATAATCATAAGTATTTCCTGAACATCACGTTTAAGTGGCTTGATATTTGACACTACAAAGTTTATGGGATTATTAATTTCGTGAGAGATACCTGCTGTTAATTGGCCCAACGAAGCCATTTTTTCGGCGTCGATTAATTGTGATTGGGTCTCTTTTAAGCTTTTATTGGTAGCTTCTAATTCGGCTGTACGTTCAAATACTTTATTCTCGAGAATAATATTTTGTTCTTTTATTATTCTCTCGTTTTCGGTGAGTAAATTATAAGCTTCAAGTTGTGAAGTCTCTTTATCTTTTTTGTAATCATTAATACGGGTAGCCAAAGCTATTGAAAGAAGTATTCCTTCAGCTGCAACACCAAACGTTAATAAATGATTCGTGTAAGAGTTTGAAGGGAGAACGCCAACATTTTTAAGCACAAAAAGAATAACCCCGATTAAAAAAATGGACCATGCGAGAAGAAATAATTTCGCAGGCTTACTCCCTTTAAGTGCAATTTTAATAGCTATGAAAAAAGTATAAAATGATATTAAGAATCCGCCAAGGTCCATTAAATTATAACTTATTTGTTTGGCTCCTGAAGCAATTGAAATTATTCCGCCAATATAAATAACCGCTATTATGTAGTAGCCTTTGTTTAAAGTTGGAATTTGTTTTTTGGTATCCATAAAAAGTTGGATAAATCCGATAGAGGCCAAACCTGCAATAGAATTAAATAAAATCAACGAAGCATTCGCAAATAAAGGGCTTGAAGGGAAAAGAAATCTTAATGTATAGCC
>JAYTSW010000122.1:0-2298 GCA_043745425.1 Sphingobacteriaceae bacterium
TATTTTAGCATTTTTAAAATTTTATTTTCCGGATGATAAAAATTTAGTGACGCCAATTCATGGTGTAACCATTAAAACAGATGTATCTGAATTTTTAAGTGAAATAAAAAATTTACCATATAAAGAAGGGCATAGTATTTTAAATAAAAGAGTGCGTGCCTTAGGCGAAAACATTCCGCCACTCATGAATGCATACATGAATTTATCGAGTACCATGCGTGTATTTGGCACTGCCATTAATCCCACTTTTGGTGGCGTTGAAGAAACCGGCATATTAGTGCGAATCGCCGATATTTACGAGAGTAAAAAAGAACGACACATTAATTCTTACCTTATTGAAAAAGGTTTATTAAAAGCTTAACACATATTTTATTTTGATTATAAAGAATGCCATATTCACAAAAACGTCGGCCAAGATTACGGAATGCCCGAAACCTATTTTTCCGGAATACGCTTTTATTGGCAGAAGTAACGTTGGCAAATCGTCGTTGATAAATATGTTGTGCAATCGCAATAAATTAGCGCATACATCTTCTACTCCAGGTAAAACAAAAATCATCAATCATTTTTTAATTAATGATAGTTGGTATTTAGTGGATTTACCCGGATACGGTTACGCCAAAACAAATAAAACCACCCGCGATACATTTGAAGGCATTATCACTAATTATATTACCCGAAGAGAAAGTTTGGTATGTTTATTTGTATTGATTGATTACCGTTTACCTTTACAACAAATTGATGCAGAATTTATGCAATGGTTGGGTGATAAAGGCGTTCCGTTTTGTTTAGTATTTACAAAAGCTGATAAGTTAACGAAGACGGAAATGAAGAAGAATTTAGAAACTTATCTTTTAAAATTATCTTACATTTTTGAAGATGAACCTAATTACATTGTGAGCTCTGCGAAAAAGAAAAATGGCAAAGAAGAAATTTTAAAATTTATTGAAGATCATTTCGATTTGTTTGAACGGCATTAAATGGAAATTACTCCCTGGCAAAATTTACAAATTAAATTAAAAGAACGTTTTGGGAACGAAATGGACTACGATGCCATTTTATTTACCATTGGCTTACAGGAGTTAGGAAAAGATTTTCATAGAAAATTTAAGAAGGATGAAAAACTGGAAGTGATGCACATTGCTATTTGTACATTGCTCGAACCTTTTGGTTTTTATGAATACGTTGGGCGTGATGAAGAAGGCTGGCCGCATTGGAATTCAAAAGAAACACTTCCGTTTTTAGATGCCAAGCAACAAAATAAATTAATTATTGATTCGATAATTGAGTATTTTAAAAAGAATAATTTTTTAGATTAGATCCATTATTAGGAGTGACCACTAAGTTTAACCGCAAAGGTCACAAAGAACGCAAAGCTTTTATAGATTAATCACCGAAAATTTCCTGCGCATTCTTTGTAGTCATTTCTCCTACTTCAGCAATCGTTAAGTTTTTAATTGTTCCAATTTTTTCAGCGACTTGAATTAAATAACCACTTTCGTTGCGTTTGCCTCTGAAGGGGTTTGGTGCTAAATATGGTGAATCAGTTTCTAAAACTAAATGTTGCATGTCTAATTGCTCAACCACTTTATCTAAACCGGAATTTTTAAACGTAACTACGCCGCCAATTCCTAATTTAAATCCTCCTAAGGCAATTATTTTATTCGCCTGTTCTAAATTTCCGCTGAAGCAATGGAAGATTCCTTTTGGTAATTTTTTGTAAGAAGAAAGTATTTCGAAAATTTCATCAAAGGCTTCTCTGCAATGAATCACAATTGGATAATTATAATGCAGCGCCCAATCAATTTGCTTTTTAAAAGCCATTTGTTGCTGCGAGAGAAAAGTTTTATCCCAATACAAATCAATCCCTATTTCTCCAATCGCGCAAAAGTTACGCTTAGCTAACCAATCTTCAACAATTTTTAATTCAGCTTCAACTTTTTCGTTTACAGAACATGGGTGCAGACCCATCATAGCGAAACAATTTTCTGGATACTCTTTTTCTAATTGAAACATTCCACCAATACTGGTACTATCAATATTCGGTAAATAGAATTTTTTTATACCGGAGGCCATTGCTTTTTTAACAACCGTATTTCGGTCATTATCAAACTCTTCAGCGTACAAATGGGTATGTGTATCAATAAACATTTTACTCGTATAACTTCGTAAAGATAACGACAATAAAATCGTTTTTTTTATTATCTTTGTTTATAACCAAAAAACTATTTGTATGAAAAAACTTTACATTTTAATTTTATTTAGTGTTTGTACTTTCTTCGCGGAAGCACAATACAC
>JAYTSW010000123.1:0-8410 GCA_043745425.1 Sphingobacteriaceae bacterium
GATGCGGCTAAAGGATTGGAGTACTATAGCAGAGGTTTAAAAATAAAAAGAGAAATTGAAGATAAAAAAGGGATTGCTGTTACTTTAAACAATATCGGATCTGTTTATAATGGTAAGCACGATTACAGTAAAGCAATAGACTATTATACCGAGAGTTTAAAAATAAGAGAAGAGATTGGTAATAAAAGCGGCATCTCTGAATCACTAAACAATATGGGGAGTTTATATCTCGATCAGAATGATCTAGTGAAGGCGTTGCAATATTTCACAAGAAGCCTAGAAATAGAAAAAGAGATTGGTGATAAATCGAAGATCGCGATAATGGAAATGAACATCGGACAGGTTTATCTTGTTAGGAAAGATCAGAATAAAGCGATTCAATACGCAAATCGCGGCATGGCGCTTAGCCGTGAACTTGGTTATCCTGAATACATCATGAATGCGGCAAACATTTTAAACGGCATATACAAAACCCGAGGGGATTATGAGAACGCACTTAAATACCGTGAATTATTTATTTTAATGCGCGACAGTATTAATAACGAGGAAACCAAAAAAGCAACTATTAAATCACAATTCAAAATTGAGTACGATCGTAAGGAACAGCTGGCAAAATCGGACCAAGAGAAAAAAGATTTGAAAATTGAAGAGGAAAAACAAAAGCAAGTTATTGTTCGGAATATATTTATCATCGGCTTTGGCTTAATACTTATCCTTGCGATTGTAATCTTCAGAAGTTTTCTTTTGAATAAGCGTAAGAATAAACTTATTGAAGAACAAAAAAATTTAGTGGTGGAAAAACAAAGAGAAATTATTGATAGCATTCATTATGCCAAGCGTATCCAAAACGCTTTAATGCCGAGTGAAAAAAATATTGAGAAAGCGTTGAGTAGATTAAAAAAATAATTTTACTCTTTCTTCCCAAAAAGTAATTTCAAATCTTTTTCTTTTTTAATAGTGAAGTAGCCGGCATCGGTCCAAAACCACATCGCGTTATTATTTTTTGAAAGTGAAACGCTGGTCTCGCCTAATTTTAATCTCATCTCTTTTTTATCTTCAGTATTGAATGTGGTTAAAAAAAGTTTATACAATTCTTCAATATCTTTCTGCCCTCCTTTAAAGCGTAACGACTTAAAATCTGTTGAGTAGTTTTCGTTTTTGTAGGTAAAATGAATCACAGTATCTCGTCCCTCAGCAAAATAGGATAACTCTACATCACTTTTATCTCTTTTAAAACTGCCAACAATTGTGGGCTCAATAGTTTCTTCAAGGGTAATTTGTCCCTTGAAAATGAAGGGAATAAACAGCAGTATCAGAAACGTTCTCATTATTTAAAGATAACAAAGAAATTTAGGGAGTATTACAACAAACTAAGGCTTAATTTCCTTAATTATTTTGGAGATTAGATTAAAATTGTATTTTTGCATCCTCAAAATGATGGGTAATACCATCGCGGCTGGTACCTTAGCTCAGTCGGTAGAGCAAAGGACTGAAAATCCTTGTGTCCCTGGTTCGATTCCTGGAGGTACCACTCGGAGGGAAGAAAACTGACTTTTCAGTTTCTTCCCTCCTTTTTTTTTACCAAAATCCTTGTCTGACGGGTAAATCAAAGCCACAACATCGTTCGTTTTTGTGGTTCGATACTCATTATTTTCAAAAATCAACTTTTCAGGGAACACCGAACCAATTATCTTTTGTTTTACCTCTGTATTCTTTGCAACATAGTATTTATCAATGTTTAGGAGCAAATCAAGGCAATCATCAATCTTAGTATCATAGTTTTCGATTCCTTGACGAAATTGTAGTTCCTCCCTATTCAGTTTATCCAGTTCGTTTTCAATTTCGATTTTCATCTCCTTATTAAGAATAATTTTGGAGAGTCGGGCTGTAAAAACCGGTTTGATATGATTAAATTACATCATGAAATTTCAACTCAATCATAGGACTGACGCTATCCTTTTTTCAACCCATAAGGTACTAACTCCAGGAATGGGCTGTTAAAATTTGTAAACAACTAATACTTTATATACATTTGGGTGGATAGACTTATCTATTTGACCACTGATTCATAAAATAAAAAATTAATAATATTTTTAAACCTTAAAACCAATTCTATGAAAACCCTCCACCCTCTCTCTTTTCTTTTAATATGTATGACTGTGTTTTATACAGCCTGTTCGAGTCATAAAAATGAAAGTCAATCCGAAAAAGCTGAAGTAAAAAACTCTGTAGATGTTGATTCACTTGAAAAAGCCTGGGACGATGCATGGAACGCAGGCGATGCAAACAAAATAGGAGAAATGTTGGATGAAGATGCAATTGTTTTCGAAAATGAATGGATCGTAAGAGGAAAGGATTCTCTGATGAAAAATTTCGTTATTCCAAATATTGCCGTTATAAAAAAGTTGAGTACTACTAAAGTAAAAGATAATGCCGACGACAATATTGCGTTTCGCATAGGTCATTATCTTATGGCATTGAAAGATTCAACAAAGCCAGATCACGAAGGCCCATATACTATTATATGGAAAAAGCAGTCAGATGGAAAATGGAAAGTTGAGGCTTTGCATACTGGAACAGACAAAAAGTGATTTTTCACAGCTTCCGTTTTTCATTCGCACCTCACTACTTTTTGTTGTAATTGGAATAAAAAGGATAAGATCGTTTTACCGAAACAAAAAGGGTACCCTATTACATATTATTACCCTCTTTTACACAGTCTGAAATTTTAAAGACCTTTTTTCGCGAAACTGTTGGGGTAAAATCGTAAACTATTGAGTAATTATGCAAATCCTGGAGGTACCACAAACTAAAAAAACCCTCATTTTACTTAACTTAGTAGGGTAAATGAACCTGGTAATTGATTTCGGTAATACACGTGTAAAAGCGGCTCTTTTTAACGGCTCAACTTTAGTTGAAGCAAAAGCCTATAAATCGCTTAAAGATTTAGAAGCTGATAAGACTTTTTACAGCAAAGCTTCTAAATGTATTATTGGTTCTGTAGTGAATACAGATATGCAAATAGCATCTGTTGTTAATCACATTAATACCACCATTTTTTTTGGTTCAGATACTAAAGTGCCTCTTAAAAATTTATATAAAAGTGCTGCAACTTTAGGGTCCGACAGACTAGCAGCAGCAGTGGGGGCTTACAGTTTATATCCTCAAAAAAACGTATTGGTTATTGATGCCGGCACTTGCTTAAAATTTAATTTTACCAATGGAAATGGCGAGTATTTTGGCGGCGCTATTTCACCTGGATTACAAATGCGTTTTAAAGCTTTGCAACATTTTACCGATAAATTACCATTGGTTCCGTTCAACGAAAATTTTAATAAATTAATTGGAGAAACCACCGAAGAATCTATTTTATCGGGGGTTTTAAATGGCATTTTACAAGAGACAGATGGCATCATAAATGAATACAAAAAATTATACCCCGATTTAACAATTGTTGTCACCGGCGGCGATATCGATTTCTTTGCAAAACACCTAAAAAATCGCATCTTTGCGCACCCTCACCTTGTATTGTTAGGGCTTAATGAAATTTTGATATACAATTCTTGAAATAACCACTTGAAATTAAACTCTAAAATACTTTTCCTGTTTGTTTTTGTGAGCGTTGCCACTTCTTTGATTTCGCAAAACTTAACCTTTAGTCCATACTCCCGTTTTGGCCTTGGTGAATTAAATAGCCCTGTCTTTTCACAAATTGGCGCCTTAGGGGGTACTTACATTGGTTTTAAACCTGATACAACAGCACCCATATTTGTTAATATTGCAAACCCCGCTTCCATAGCAGGTATTCGTTTAACCACATTAGAGTTGGGAGGCATCGCACGTTTTAGCGAATTTAATAATGGTACGAGTAAAGTAAAAACAAAAACCGCAAATTTTTCTTATGCCACTTTAGGTTTCCCGATTAAGCAACGCGGTGGAGCAGCCTTCGGATTAATGCCGTACTCAAATGTAGGCTACAATTTAAAAACCGAAACAGATGTTAGCGGAATTGGCAATGTTACATCAGCATTCAAAGGCGAAGGCGGTATCAACCGAGTGTTTTTTGGCGTAGGTGTTTTGCCGTTTAAAAAAGTACTTGTTAAATTTTACAGATCGGCATACCACGATACGTTGATTAAATACAAAGAGACAAAAAAATATAAAAATATAAAATTCAGAAAACAGTTATTGTCTGATTTAACTATTGGCGGTCGAGCCGATTATTTATTCGGAAATATTTTACAAACCTCAAGCGTTATTTATCCGAGTTCAATTAGTTATTATAATACACGCCGTTATCGCGGCACTTCTTATAATGATGTTACGGCTTGTTTTGGTTTACAAACATCTTTTGTAATTGATTCGGTTCATAAACACAATAACGAATCGGATTCGTTGCATAAAAACACACCTGGACACCGTCGCGGATTGAAAAATAAAATAAGAATAGGTTTTGGATATTACGTCTCTTTACCAAATACCATCGGCGTTAAAAATTCTTCTATTGCCTATAACTATTCATTAAATGGTTTTGGTGATGAAATAGCGAAGGACACTTTTGTTTATATAATAGATCAAAAAAGTAGCGTGCGTTTACCACTCGAGCAAGGGATAGGAATGAGCATAAAAAAAGGTGATATGCTGAATTTTGCAGTTGATGCTTCTTATACTAATTGGCAACAATTTCGTTACATGGGTAATGCAAACACATTAAAAAATAGTTACCGTGTTTCATGCGGACTTAACTTTGTGCCTAATAAATACGCAGCGGGAAGTGGTGCATACATTCGCAGAATGCAATATCGAGTAGGCGCTTTTTACACAACAGGCTATCTCGAACTTAAAAACACTGCTATTAATAATTACGCAGCTACCATTGGCGTAGGCTTACCAGTTGGTTTATTTAGAGCATTTCAGGTAGTAAATATAAGTGCACAATTTGGAAAAATGGGATCTATAAATAATGGATTGGTTCAGGAAAAATATGTCAAACTGATAGTAGGCTTTACTTTTAATGCAGGAGGAAACGACCGATGGTTCCAGAAATTCCGTTACGATTAATTAGTATGCATGCGAATTTTAAAATTAATAATTCCAGTACTCACACTTATTTTATTCTCCTGTCAGAATAAACGTTCTGATATCATGGCATTATCCATGCCAAAAGTTTCTCCAACACAACAAGGCAAAGGTATTACCATGATTTATTCCGATTCATCGCGATTAAAAATGGTGATGAAAGCCGGTAAGATGTTAACCTATGATAAAAATGTAAAAGAACCTTTTACCTTATTGCCCGACGGATTAACTATGGGGTTTTACAGTAAAGATGAAAAATTGGAAGCAACATTAACTGCTAATTATGGCATTCATTATCCGCAGCGAAAACGTATGGAAGTAAAATATAATGTGGTGGTGGTAAATAAAAACGGAGAAACATTAAACACCGAACATTTAATTTGGGATGAAGTCACCAAAAAAATTCACTCCGATGCGTTTGTGAAAATTACCACCGCCAAAGAAATTATTATGGGAAAAGGTTTCGAGAGTAACGAAGATTTAACGCAGTATCAAATTAAAGAAGTAACAGGCACTATTCAATTAAATAACGACGAATTATAATTATGGATAACAAAAAAATATTTCGAGCATTAGAATACCTTTGGTTAACTACAGCAGCATTTTCGGTAGTGGTAACCGTTTATTTTTTAATCAAACAGGATAAGGATGCCGCCATCTATTTTTTCTTTGTGTTTTTAATTGGCGCGGCTATGTATTTAACCCGTCGTTATCAGCGTAAAAAACAGGAAGAAAGAGAGTCATACGGCCCTCCTAAAAACAAATAAATTCCCAATTCGTACTTCGTACCTCGTAATTCGTACTTAATTTTTGCCTTTAATCACTTTCCTGTAATTAACACCATATAAGGTTTAACTTTGTGTAATGTTATTTTTTAGCCTTCTTAAAGAAAGTGTCATTTTTGCTTTGCATTCACTAAACGCAAATAAGCTGCGCACCTTTTTAAGTTTATTGGGCATCACCATTGGCATCTTTGCCATTATTGTAGTATTTACAATTGTTGATAGTTTGGAAAACAACATTCGTAAAAGTATTGCAAGTTTAGGTGACAATGTAGTGTTCGTTCAAAAGTGGCCTTGGACTTTCGGTCCGGATTATCCTTGGTGGAAATACATGAACAGACCCGTTCCGCAATACGATGAATTATTCGACATTCAAAAAAAATCAAAAACTGCTGAGGCGGTAGCATATCGCATTGGCGCTCGTCGCATTGTTAAAAATAAAGGCAATATTGTAGAGAACGCTGTTATTACAGGATGCTCTTACGATTATTATAAAATAAAATCTTTTGAAATTCCTGACGGACGATTCTTTACAGAGAATGAAGTTAACGCAGGAAATAATGTTGCGATACTTGGAAGAAGTATTGCTGATGGATTATTCCCTAACGGGCAATATCCCATTGGAAAAGAAATAAAAATCGCCGGAAAAAAAGCTTACGTTATTGGTGTTTTTAAAAAAGAAGGCGAAAGCATGTTAGGTAACAGCATGGATAATCAGGTTGTAATTCCATTTCATTTCGCCAAATTAATTTTAGATATACATTCTGAAAACAGCGACCCATACATTGCTGTGAAGGCGCGGCCTGGAATTACGAATGCGCAAATGATAGATGAACTAACCGGAATTATGAGAGGCATTCGCCGTTTAAAACCATTGGCAGATGATGATTTTGCGTTGAATGAAACTAATTTATTAAGCAAAGGCTTCGGTGTTTTATTTGATATTATTGGTATAGCAGGTTGGATAATTGGCGGCTTTTCTATTCTTGTTGGCGGTTTTGGTATTGCTAACATTATGTTCGTTTCTGTAAAAGAACGCACGAGTATGATTGGTATTCAGAAATCATTAGGTGCCAAAAATTATTTTATTTTAATGCAGTTTTTAAGTGAATCTGTTTTTCTTTCTCTAATAGGAGGAGTGTTAGGATTATTCCTCACCTGGCTCATCACCTTGGCAGCAAAAGGGAATATAGATATGGAAATAAGCCTTACACAATCCAATATTATATTAGGGATTACTATTTCAGTATTAATTGGTATTGTAAGTGGGTTTGTTCCTGCCTATACAGCTTCGCAATTAGACCCTGTAGAAGCGATTAGAAGCAACTAAATGAAACGACCAAAGATTATAAGCCTTATCTGTATTCTCGGTTTTATATCGGTTATATTTACGTTTCCTGCTGTTTTTTCGCCATCAGTAAAAAAGATTGGTGATTTTATACCCGCATTATACGGGTTTATCGTAGCCTGCAATTTTATTGCCTATATCGGCCTTTGGCACATGAAACAATGGGGCGTTCAATTGTTCTTTTTCATCTTCTTTGTAAAAACCTTATTTCTTATTCTTATAAATGATACTGGAGCAGGCACAATTGTCGGAATTGTTTTAACGGCCGCCTTCGGCATTATTCTTTTGCGGTTTTACCCCAAAATGGATATAAATCTGTAATCGTTAAAAATTCCATCCGTCTTTTTGCATTATTTGTCCAAAAACGGGTCTCATCAATCAAAAAGTTTTGCATAATAGAAAATAATTTGTATATCTTTATATTGAATAGGTTGTTTATTCACTCATTATACATACACTTTTAATCACTTAAACACATGATTGCCGAATTAGACACAAAGGAATTGAATGCCACTTTAAAGAGTTTTTTTGGATTCGAGGGCTTTAAAGGAACTCAGGAAGAAATCATTAAAAGTGTGCTTTCTGGCAAAGATACTTTTGTAATTATGCCTACTGGCGGCGGTAAATCGTTGTGTTATCAGTTACCTGCATTAGTTAGTGAAGGAACTGCCATTATCATTTCCCCGCTTATTGCTTTAATGAAAAACCAAGTAGATGCATTGCGCAACTTCGGGAACGAAGAAGGTATTGCACACTTTTTAAATTCATCGCTTACAAAAGCAGAAATTACAAAAGTAAAAAAAGACATTACTGATGGAAAAACAAAACTATTATACGTTGCTCCAGAAAGTTTAACCAAAGAAGATAACATTGCCTTTTTTAATGAAATAAAGATTTCCTTTTTTGCGATTGATGAAGCACATTGTATTTCTGAATGGGGACATGATTTCCGTCCAGAATATAGACGTTTACGTCCTATTATTGATAAATTAGGTTCTGTACCAGTAATGGCATTAACAGCAACGGCTACACCAAAGGTTCAGCAGGATATTCAGAAAAATTTAGGAATGTTGGATGCTAAATTATATAAATCATCTTTTAATAGAGGTAATTTATATTATGAAGTGCGTGCCAAACAAAACGTCATCAAAGAAATTATAAAATACGCCAAACAAAACGTTGGAAAATCGGGTATTATTTA
>JAYTSW010000124.1:0-8404 GCA_043745425.1 Sphingobacteriaceae bacterium
TACTTTAGAAGATAAAGTTTGATTTGAACGTTCTTTAATCGAAAATTATATTATTAAATCAAGTTGTCCTTGTATCTGATTAACGATTTCAGACATATACTTTATATGAAGTTGCATAGCATAATTTCCATGCTCCCTATTGTGATATTCAAAATTAAGCGATTCATGCCCCTGACTTTCTTAAAAGTTTAGTGCCGCAATTAAATGTCTGTCTTTTAAATATTTATTTTCTAATTCCAAAAACATATGATCTAAATAATAATTCATTTTATCTGTAGAATTTGTTCGATTGTCCAAAAATAAGCTATATGTGTTTAATTTCATTTCATCATATGTCATGTTAAGCTGATTTTTTATGAACTGTGTTCGGAAATTAGCCTCTTTTGCCCATCCTCCCAATCTCTGTATAAAACTTGAATACATATTTAAATTGTAACTAAATGAAATACCATTTTCTGTAAATGTTTCATTCTTCAATCCTTTTACAATAAGTAGAATCTCATCTTCAGAAAGATATTTTATGCTTATTTTTTTAGGATCCGTTACCTGATTAAAACAAACTCTTACTCCTAATTCATTTGAATATCTTATTAGCTTAGGCATTTCTTTCCAATTATTTGTCATTGGGCAGATAGATAATTGCATATTTATTTTGCCATTTTTAAAAAGTGAATGATAGTATTGGATATTCTTAAATGTTTTTTCATAAATGGCATTTACGCGAATCTTTTCATAAATTTCTTTTTCATATGTAATGATACTATAATTGACATTCTGGCATTCTTCAGTATTGAAAGAAATCTATCAGGTATTTCAGCGGCATTTGTAGTTACTTGGATTTTGCAAGACGCATTCTTTTGGATTAAATATTCCCATATCTCATAATTCATTTTAGTCATAGTAGGTTCTCCTCCAAAAAAACAATAAATTCAGCGTGTTTTAGAAAGGGTTTCAGCTGATCAAAAAAAGAGTCCTTATATGCCATTATTGCAGGTAGATTTTCTCTCTTTTTTCTTATTAAATTAGAAAATCTGCCTGAACACATAATACATTCAAGATTGCAAATATTGGATAACTCAAATGACAGATGGGTTGGATATTTTTTATTTATCGAGGTTATATCTGCATTTCTACCTCCAAAATGTTGAAAGTCATTCTTTAATAACTGTCCCTGGCATGCAATACAACCTTTTGAGAAATCATAATTCTTTATAGCTTCTCTTAAGGTATTAATATTTTTGCCATTCTAAATTTCAGTTAAACTCTCTTCTTGTATATTTCCGAGTTGAAAATCTCTGTTAAAAGCGCATACGGTTACAACTCCATAACTATCAAAATTTAATGAGTTAATGGAGCCTTGCAAATAATTGGATAAGCTCCTGAATGTCTATTTTTATTATAGTTTTCAATAGTTTTCTTGTTTACAGTTGGATTATTTGCTTTATTGTAATTTAAAGGTGTAATAGCATACTTTTAACTTCTATATGTGTTTTCAATTTTTGTTATATCAAATCTTTTTGAAAAATATTCATGAATGTATTTCATACGAATTATTTTGTAGATTTTCAAATTCCACCGTATGAGTTTTTTAAATCCATCCTTGATTTCTTTTATATCAATGTAATACAAAGATTCATCAAAGAAGAAATCTATTTCTTCTTGAAGGCTTTTGTATATATTATCTGATATTCTGCTGTCAATTTCTGATAATTTGAAAGTCAACATGTTTTAAAAAAGAATTTATTTCTGATTCTTTAAAAGAGTTCAGAAAAGAATTTCGTCTTATCTTGTTTTCAAAATATAGTTTCCAGTTTTCATTGTTGTATAAAGTTATACTGGCTGTGATGAATTAAAGCTAAGTGAAAATAACATATCTGACCTGCTTTAATGGTAATAGGAGTGGAGTACGTATAAATTTTTTTTTATACGGTTCAAATATCCATGGAATGGTTGTAGATCGATAGTGATTTTTATATTTGTGACTTCCTTTTAAAACGCATAATCTTCCATTTAGAAGGTTGATATCTTGTAATGGACACCATGCTATTATGGCATTATGCTTAGTCTCATCTACTAGTGTACTATCCTGATGGGTGGAAAGAAAACTGATTTTACCTATAGGCTTAATTAAATGTGTTCCTGAATATATATCAACGGCGTCAGGAATGAAATGCTGTTTTAAAAGTGGCGAAAGATGTTGTTCAATAATAGCAGTTGATTTTCTTCGTATAGAAAAATCATTTAATTGTCCAACAGGAAAATATCGTTTTGGAAAAAAATCTTTAACATCTTTTATAAATACTTTTGTTTCATTTTTTAATACCTCTAAATTTTCTTTAGAGATACCATCTAGTATAATATATCCATCATTTTCAAACTGAATTTGCCAATCTTTGTATTTAAATATTTGTGGATATTCATCTTGCATTAGATTAAGTTGTTTGACTTTCTGACTTTAATTACAGTGTTCATTATTTAAAGATAATAAATAAAAATCATCAATTACTTTCCTGATTGATTTCATTGCCAGATCGAAAGAAACTTTATTGTCAACTTCATGTTCAAGTTCGGTAATAAAATATCTGAAATAATTGAAGATGAATTTTAAATTATTTTCTTGCTTGGATTTTTGTTGAATGTACGTTACAGTCTGGTTAATAATATTTAATTTTTTCTCTTCGGTTAAGTAAGCAACTAATTCATTGTTGTAGAATTCTACTTTAAAAATACTTTTTATGATATCAAGTGAAAGTAATCGATTTTCTCTCAAAAAAATATCTCTTTTTTCTGCAATATCCGATATGTGCATCAAGTTTTTTATAAAATAATTATAGGCTTCTATATTTCTATTTTGAATGAATTCATTGGATGTGTTATTAAAATTATATTTTCTTAAATATACTAATATTTGTTGAATTTTTGTGAAGGATTGAAATCGTATTGATAAATTTCTAGGTTCTTCAACATTTAAGATTTTTAAAGAAAGTGTATATTTATTTGCATATTCTACCATCTTAGGGAGCTCTTCCCAATTTTCAATTAAGGGACAAAAATTTAGATGCAATAAAATTTTCCCTTCATCTTTTAATGAAACTAATTGCATTATATTTTTTTCAATATCTTCAAAAACTGCATTTTTTCTTATTTTTTCCAGTGTTTCTTTTGTGCAGCCATCTATTGAAATTCCTATTTCAAATTTACCTTTAGATACTAACTCAATAAATTTTATCGGTAAGACGGTTGCATTTGTTTGTAGATGAATATTGCAAGATGGATTTATATTTATAATTTCTTCCCAAATTTCATAGTATTTTTTTATAAGTAAGGGCTCACCACCTATAAAAGTAGCTATAGATAGATGTGGAATAAACTCTCTTAACTGGTAAATAAAATTATCTGGATAAGATTTTATTTCTTTTTTTATCCCTTTTGTTTTTGCAATTGAAGAGGATAAATCTTCATTACACATGATACATTCCAAATTGCATAAATTACTTAATTCAAATGACATTTGAGTTGGGTAAATGGAATGATCAGATGAAAAGTAGTCATATTTTGTTGGTGGAAATGAACGATAATCTTCAGACAGTAGTGCAAACTTGCAGCTAGCACATTTTTGAAAATTATAATTACTTAACAATAAACGTAATTCATTCGTTTGCTTACCAAACCAAATATCATGGATAGTGTTGAAATGAATATTTCCAATAGAGTGATTTCTATTAAAACTACAAGATGCTAATTCTCCGTTTATTTTAAAATGAATATTATTGAAAGGAGCATAACAGATTCTTTTTTTAGGTCCAAAAACCCTGTTTTTATTATAATCCAAAACACGTTCGTAAGGAATGTTTGGAATATTACTTTGTTTAGGAAATTCATAATTTATGAAGTTTGCTTTTAGACTCCATATGTTTTTTATAATTCTATATCCTAAAAAAGAAATCGTAGGATGGCTCTTTGTAATTTCTCTTATTTTTTCTGATATTTTCATTCAAAATTGCAAATAATTACTTTTGTAAATATACAAAATTTATACTTATTTTGTGGTATTTAAAGTTTCATTAGAATCCATTTAATTCGCGCTATCAGATTAGTATACCGATAATTCCATTTGGATAATTTTAATTTTATTTTTAATGCTGATTTGCCTAAAATTATATTGTGTTGTATGTGATTTTTTGATAATAACTTTTGACAAACAGAATCTTTTATGAATTCTGTCTTATTTAGACCATGTCTTCTCCATTCCTCATTCATCCAATGAATGATATACCATTCTGATTGTATTTGTATATTTGTAATAAGATATTTTACAACGAGCGGCCAGCTATCTTCATTTGATAAATTTCGTATGTATTTATCCAGTTTGTAATTTGATATCCCTGTATTTAGAATATTTATTGGAAGCATCCAGTCTAAGCTATCTTGATTAATCTGTGTTATAGATTGCTCATAACAATATTTCATTAAATTACTTTTAGAGGGGCATTTTATTATATTTCCCACTACACCTTTAGACCCGTTTCTTTTGAAAATATATGTAGATTCAAATTGTAGTGGTTTTAAACAGGTTACGTCCATATCTGTCCACCATCCTCCATATTCGTATAGCAATTTGTATCTAAAGATATCTGAAAATCCTGCATAACTGTTTTTTCCATGTCCAAATTTATTGGTATGGTTATATGAAAATATTTTAGATTCAGGAAGTATATTATTTGCATCCATTAGAACAACATGTTCTGGTAAATTTGCAATAGATTTGTATACCCATAACCAAAATATATGCCCTGCGTTTAAAAATGAATGTATACATAATAATTCTAATGGACCTAAACTTCCGCCAATCCACAAGCCATGAATTATCTTGTTATCATTGTTAATTGTTTCCATTTTTTCTTATTGGGCCGATTAATTTAAAAAGAGTATAAAAATATAATTTATTTAAATACTGGGGGAATAAGATAGTATGAAGAATTAATAATGGATAATAATTTCGGTGCAAAAATATTAATTGCAACAATACAAGAAATGGAGACCAAATTTCATAGTAATCATTCAATCTTTCTATTTTTCTATTTTTTTTTCGTTGCTCTGATAAATACCATTTTATTAATAAAAATCCGTATAAAAATCCGAACATCCAACAGAATAAAATATATTTTTGAGAGGTTGAGAAGTAAAATAATATGCCTATTTCAATTGGAAACAGATAATTAGCAGCTTTTTGTATTTTTAGTTTTCCATATTTAATTGAAAGAGTAAGCGTTCCTGTTTTGATGTCATTATCATAGTCTTCTACCACATGTGTCAGATAGTTCCTTAATCCTTTTATATAACCCCAGCCTAAAATTAACCAGATACGGATATCTGACATTAATATCGCAGGTTTTATAGATGACATTTCTGAGATGACATATGCTAAAAAATAAAAAAGTGTACCACTATAAATAGCATCTATAATTAAAGCTAAGAATGGTTTGTTTTTCAGGCGGATTTGAGGGGCAGAGTATAATGCAAAAAGTAATATACTCATAAACACAAATGAATATGTGATTTTTAAGACATCTGTGGACAATAGAAAAGAAAATGTTTTTATTAATATAAAAAAGAGTATCAAAAATAGAGGTAAAAATAAGATTTTAATAAAAAGGGGGAGTTGTGCTGTAAAGTTATATTTACCCACAATCTTGTCTTCACTTTCGTCAAATAAATCATTAATAAAAAAACCAATAATCGCTGTAAAATTTGTAATTAATAGCAAATAGAGTATAATGTAAATTGCATTTAATACAGAATTGTTTTTTTCAAAAAAGCCCCAGTAAGAGAACATAAAAATTGGTGGCAAAATATGTGACCACCAATCATGCAATCTGAATATTTTTTTAATTTCCAAGAATTATATCTTTAAATATTACACGGAATAAAAAGCAAGAAATAATAAATCCATAAAAAAAGCCAGATAAACTATACAATAAGATCGAGTCTATAATAAAATCCTTTTCCAGTCCATTAATTTCTACTTTTGCAACAAAAACGATTATAAGAATAAATAGCTGCATTATCCAAAAATAAATTCGTTTTCCCTTAAATAGTTTCCATATTGATTGTCTGATAGTTGAATCATCTTTTGGTAAACAGATAATTAACAAAACGGCACCCAATAAAGAAGAAATTGATAAAGGTCCGTAAAGACAAAAAAACAGAATTTTTTCTTTTGAAATATTAAATGAAGAATGATGTATTATCCATAAATACAATTTATACGCATCAGGATGTGTGAAAAAATCCAGAATAATATGCATATTCACAGCTATGAATAAAGATATAATTATTTTGAATAAAATTTTATAGTCTTTTAAATGAATAGGTTGTATTTCATTTTTTATGGAGAATAAATAATAAATTGTTTTTCTCAAGAATACATAGTAAAAAAAATATGAAAATATACTAATTGGGTAAATAACAGTTAAGATATTTAAAAATGTAAAAGTATAAAGATGAAACCTGTTTTCCGTAAACCTGAAAATAATATCATAATCAGGAACAAAACTTCCAATAATTAATGATTCCAATAAAAACCAGTTTTTATTCCATTTTCTTAAAGGTATTACAAAACCTGGATGAACAAGTGTATATGGCATAATTATTCAAACTTACATAATTGTCTATTACTTTCATCTTTTTTTAATTAAAATTAATCTGTTTAGTTGTATTTACTTAACTTCACATTTTAACAGTTTACTCAAAAAAGCTTATTTTTTATTTACAAATAAATTCTTTTTATAATTATATGCCTCCATCAAAAAATACATTTTATTCTATAATAAAAGAATCAATTTCACAGTTTTATTTCGTCAAAAAAAAACAATTTCATCTTTTATTAGTACTTATTTTTATTAGTAGCTTAACTGATGTAATGAGTATTTCTGCAATTATTCCGGTTGTTTATTTAATAAATGATTCTTCGCCTATTTACAGTAATCACATTTTGAATGATATCTATATTTTTTTATCTTTTTCTTCACCACAATATTTTATTTTGTTTTTATTAATTTGCCTTGTTATATTTATTCTTTTTAAAAATATTTTATTACTGACGTCTATTTACTTTCAGAATAAATTCATCTATTCTGTAGCATCTTATTTAACAGACCGGCAGATGATACGGTTTTATAAAAGTGATTATTTAGATGTTAAAAGTAAGAACTCTATTGAATACCTACGATACTTAGCCGAAGCTCCGCAGGTCTTCGCAGGTTATATAATATTACCTTTCACATTAATTTTAAGTGAAAGTTTAGTTGTTGTTTTTATCATCATTGCATTATTGATTTATAACCCTCTTGTTTTACTGTTAGTACTTATTTCAGTTGTTCCGCTTGGGTTTTTATTAATATCATTAGCAAAAAAAAAATTAGTTGTCATTTCTGATAAGAAAGGGAGTTTGGAAAATGAATCCTATAAGGCTATAATGGAAGGTATTAGTGCTTATACAGACATCAAACTGTTAGCTAAAGAATTTTTTTTTATCAATAAGATAAATGATAAATTCAAATTGTTGTTTAGGGTAAATGCTGAAACAAATTTGTATCAATGGATTCCACGTAGAATTATAGAGACACTGGTAATTTTAACAATATGTGTTTTGTATGCTATTATGATTACTTTTTTCCATTCTTCTTCAAGTAAATTAATAATAATCTTATTATCTTTTGCCACAGCTTGTTACCGCTTACTTCCATCGATCAATGAAATCCTAATTAATATTGTAAAAGTTAAAACCTCTCATTATGCTTTAAAGCAATTATCAATAATTGAAGAGCCAATTACAATAACGAATTTATCTAAACTTTCATTTAATCAACAAATTGAATGGAAAGGTGTTAATTTTAAATACCCCGGAAACATAAAAAATACATTATCAAATATTAATTTATTTTTTCAGAAAGGCCAATTTATTATCTTAACTGGTGATTCAGGTAATGGAAAAACTACCATCGGTAAGGTCTTAACTGGATTTATAAAACCTGATTCAGGTAAATTTCTGATAGATAATACAGAATTAGAAAATTTTAATCAAATAAAGCATCTTTTAGCTTATGTTACTCAGGATTTTTATTTATTAGATAAAACAATTATAGAGAATATTGCATTTGGAGAAGATATTGATAAAATAGATATGAATAGGATTGAAGAAATTATTCAGATCACTAATTTATCTGAACTTATAAAGAGTTTACCTTTGGGTATATATCAAATCATTGGTGAAATGGGTGCAAAATTATCAGGAGGACAAAAGCAACGTATTGCTATTGCAAGATGTTTATATAAAAAAGCTCAGGTTCTTGTACTAGATGAAGCAACTAATTCACTTGATAAAGAAAATGAAACAGAGATA
>JAYTSW010000125.1:0-8242 GCA_043745425.1 Sphingobacteriaceae bacterium
AAAAAAATGGCCCAATCTAAAGCACTATCACCACCCCCAGCTAAAATCATTCTTTTACCTCGGTAATGTTCCGGGTCCAGAATCATATAATTGACCCCTTTTCCATTTTCAAATTGCTCAAGACCAGTAACTTCTGGCTTTCTTGGCTCAAAACAACCTAAACCACCAGCTATAACAATAGCTTTAGCGTGGATTTTAGTCCCTAAATTAGTTTGCAGAATAAAATCACGGTCGCCCTTTTTTTCCAAACTTTCAATTCGTTCTCCAAATGTAAAAGCAGGATTAAATGGTTCGGCTTGTTTCATTAAATGATCTACTAATTCCTGAGCTAAAACAGTAGGATAACCAGGTATATCGTAAATAGGTTTTTTAGGATAGATTTCAGAAAGTTGTCCGCCCGCCTGAGGTAAATAATCAATTAAATGGCATCGTAATTTTAACAAACCACACTCAAATACAGCAAATAAACCTACGGGCCCTGCACCAATAATTGCTATGTCTGTTGAAATCATTTAGATAAAAATCTGCGCAAAGTTAACTAATTATTGATTAGTAATAAAATGACCAATTTGCTAGAAATTCTATGTTGTTGAAAAGCAAAAATTTTGTAATTTAGCGTAAATAAAAAAATAAAAACATGAAAAAAACTTTACTTACTATTTTATCAGCAGTATTGTCGCTTAGTGCTTTTGCACAACCGACCCCAAGTCCATCTTGGGCCACACTTCAAAACACAAACTTTACGGTTTCTGCTGCCGGAACGCGTTACTTGGATGCTGTAGACGCAAACGTTATTTGGTTAACAGGTTACGATGGTTTTGCTGCCAATAGTAATTACGATTGGTTTTCAACTTCAAGCAATGGAGGAGCTACATTTACCAGCGGTAATTGTTATTCAGATACGAGTACTTATAAAATGGCGAACATTGATGGAGTTAACGCTACTACCGCTTGGGTTTCAGCTTATATGAAAGTTAGTCAAAATATGGGCGCCGTTCATCAAACTACAAATACTGGAGCTACTTGGACAAATATGACACCCGCAGGATCTTTTACTAATGCTGCTTCGTTTGTTGATTTTGTAACATTTGTTACTCCTAGTGTAGGTGTAATTGTTGGCGATCCTGTTGGAGTTGATTTTGAAATCTGGAGAACTACTAATGGCGGAGCTTCTTTCACAAAAGTTCCTGGCGCTAATATCCCTAACACGGTTTCTGCAAGTGAGTATGGCACAATTAATGTTTACGAAAAATATGGCACTAATGATATTTGGTTTGGTACTACAGCTAACCGTGTATATCACTCAAATGATGGTGGATTAAATTGGTCAGTTAGTGCTGCTATCACCTCTACATTAGGTGCAGCACAATTCATTACTGATTTAGCTTTTAGTAGTGTAAACAATGGATTAATGGTTGCATATTTTGGTGCATCGGCCGCTACTGCAAGTATGACTTTATGGAATACAACGAACGGTGGCGCTACATGGGCACAAATTTCTACAATATCTCCTCAATTTGGATTTAATGATTTTGCTGCTGTTAAAGGCGTGCCGGGCATGTACGGTTCTTGCAGTAATGGTGCAACAGCTGCGGTTCAATTTCTTTCTTATTCAATTGATAACGGCGTTACTTGGACTGATTGGGGAAGTATGAATATTGGTTATTTAGCTATGGATTTTGTAGATAATATTTCTGCATGGGTAGGAACTTTTTCAAGTCAGGTTGTTGTTGGTACCGAAGGTATTTACAAATTCAGCGGTCTACCATTAGGTTTAAACAACAATGGCGGTACACCTCCTTTAGCTGTTAGCTTATATCCAAACCCTAGTAATGGTCTTTTCACTATTAAAATGCCAACTACTAAACAGGGGTATTCAATTGCTGTTTATGACGTGTTAGGTAAGCAAGTTTACGGCACTAGCGGTAAAACTGCAGGTCCAGAAACTTTATCTTATGATTTAAGTCATTTAGGAAAAGGAATTTATAACATTAATATTGCAAATGGCAACCAAGCGTCTTCTCAAAAAATCGTTATCGAATAAATTTTAATAAATAAATTAAAAGCCCTGTAGAGTTTTCTGCGGGGCTTTTTTATTGAATTTATTTTTTTGAATGTAAGAGCCAAGCAACAGCTTCTTCTTCATGATTAAAATATTCTTCTGGCACTTTCTTATCGGCGAACGACCTCAAAAAATTAAACATTATTTTAGAGAGAAAAGAGTCAATAATATAAGCTCTTGCTAAAGTAGTTTCGCTGGTAAAGTTTTTTACAGAAATTTTTCTCGCCTCGGATGTCATGCTCCAATTTCCTCTGGCATCAATCAGCTTCAGCATTTTTTCCCCTGACAAAAGATTTTTAATAACCAACATATTGTCTAATGCATCTTCAGCATCCAAAACAATTCCATGAATCATTTTTATCTTAATGTATCCTTCTTTTTCTAAACTGATGTTCGCGGTGCGTGTAGTAAAATGATTATTTGGCATATAATAAATATAATATGCGGGGGGACTACAAAGATACGCCTAATAAAGCGAGAGGAGTTGTTAAATAGTATTAAGGAAGCTTAATGGTGACTAACGGTTATTTTAAGCCATACTTGGTTTTATACTTTTCGTAGAGTCTTTGCTGGTCGTTAACCAAATTAACGGGCTTACCATTTATATAAGCAGCAATAACTTTGTTTGATTTAATATCCAATAAATCCCCTTCAGATATAACGAGCGAAGCCATTTTGTTTGACTCTAAAGAACCAACCAAATTATCAACACCTAATATTTTGGCTGCGTTTAATGTGATGCTTTGTAAGGCTTGTTCCTTAGTTAAACCATAGGCTACCGAGGTTCCTGCTAAAAAAGGCAGGTTGCGACTTTGCATCGCCTCCATATCGCCTTCCATTTGCAAACAATATAAAACGCTGTCTTTAAACAAAAGGTAAGGGGTGCGGAACGTTATATCAATATCATCATCTGCTAAATCCGGCAAATCGTGTATTCTAATTAACATGACTGGAATTTTATTTTCGCGCAAAAACGAAGTTATTTTCCAGGCATCTTTTCCGCCAACAATAACAGGTTTTTTAATATTGTGTTTTTTAGAAAAGTTTACTGCTAAAACAATATCTTTTGCACTATTGGCGTGCAAATATAAATTCTGATTTCCGTTAAACACGCCGCGCATACCTTCAAAGCGAACATTATTTTCAAATGCACCGGCGGGGCTTTTACAATACGAAGAAGCTTCATCAAAAAAAGTATTTAAGGCAACAAGTTCATCATCAAACTTTGTATTTTTTCCACTTGGTTCCGGCTCGGCCCACCATCCACTTTTTTGAATTGATCTTGGAAAATTAATATGAACTCCATCGTCTGCTTTTAAAACAGCATCTTCCCAATTCCAACCTTCAGTTGCTAAAATAGAAGACGAACCACAAATTAATCCGTTGCGTGGTGTACATTGTGTGTACAATACGCCGTTGGTTTTTACAGTGGGTAAAATTTTACTATCGGTGTTATATGCAATTAAACTGCGCACGTTTGGATTCATGCCGCCTACTTCATTATAATCACTGCTTGCTCTAACTGCTTCCGCCTCTTGTAAACCTAAAATAGTATTGGGAGAAATTATTGCTGGATAAATGTGTTTCCCTTCTAAATCCAAAATGGTGTCGAACGAACGAGGGTCAATTTTTATTCCTTTCATATCAGAAACCAATTCGAGTTTGCCATCTATAAATGAAATGTAACTTGTTTCTATAACTTGTCCGTTACCCAAATGAGCGGTACCGCCGCGCAATAACACGCGTTTTTTATTTTGCGAAACGCTAATTACGCAACTAAAAACCAAAAGTATTAAAATATATTTTTTCATATTATTCCTCTCCTTCAATAGTATCACAATGATCTAATTGTTTTTTTCTTCCGGATGGCTTTACTACTTTACCACCTTTATTTTTTTCGGCAATTAGTTTATTAATAATTCTTGCTCTTTCTTTTTTAATTTCCTCTCGCAATTTGGCGTCATCTTCTCTATCAAAATAAATCTGACCATCAATAATTGTTTTATCAGCCTTAGCGTAAATGCTTAATGGATTATCGGTCCATAAAACTAAATCAGCCACCTTGCCAACTTTTATGCTTCCCACTTTGTCATCAATGTGTAATGCTTTGGCTGGATTTAAAGTTGCCAATTTCAACGCTTCAGTTTCTGTTAAACCGCCGTACTTAATTGCTTTTGCTGCTTCCTGATTTAATCGCCTTCCCATTTCTGCGTCATCACTATTAATACAAGTATTAACGCCCATTTTAGTTAAGAGAGCTGAGTTGTATGGAATTGCTTCCATCACTTCTAATTTATAAGCCCACCAATCAGCAAATGTGGAAGCGCTCGCTCCATGCGCTTTCATTTTGTCGGCCACTTTATAACCTTCTAAAATATGCGTAAACGTATTTACTTTAAATTTCATACTATCCGCTACATGCAATAACATATTGATTTCGCTTTGTACGTAACTGTGACAAGTAATATATCGTTTACCATCTAAAATTTCTGCAATCGCATCTAATTCTAAATCTTTCCGAGGTGAGGCAGCAGTTCCTTTTTGTTTAACAGGAATTTTCGAAAAGTCATCCATTGTTTTTTTGTAATTTTTCGCTCTCGTAAAAATATCAACGTAAACTTGTTCAACGCCCATTCGTGTTTGCGGGAAACGAGTTCCGGAAGGATTGTTACCTTGTTTTACATTTTCACCTAAAGCAAATTTTATAAAGCCGGGAGCTTTTTCGTATTTCATTTCTTCTGCATTTAATCCCCAGCGTAATTTTATAATCTGACTTTGTCCACCAATGGGATTTGAAGACCCGTGTAATAATTGCACCGTAGTTACACCACCTGAAAGCTGACGATAAATATTTATGTCTTCCGGATTTACAACATCTCCCATTCTTACTTCGGCGCTGCTGGCTTGTGCCCATTCGTTAACACCGCCTGCTAAAGCAATGTGTGAGTGCTCATCAATAATGCCTGCAGTTAAATGTTTTCCTTGTGCATCTATAGTTTTTGCAAATGCTAATTTTGGAGCATCAATGTTCGGTGCTATGCGAACAATTTTTCCTTCCGTAATATAAACATCATAATCTTTATAAACCGAATCGCCTTCGTTGGTCCATACCGTTGCGTTTTTAATTAAGATGGCATCATAACGGTTTTTAAATTTTTGCAGGGCGGTTTTAAAAATGCCATCATCAGGCAATTGATCGCCGTAGGCGGAGAACGGATAATACACTTTACCATAATTAATTTTTTCTTTTTTGTCAGCGGGTTTTGGTTTTGAAGTATCGGCCGAAACAAAATTCATTTTAAATTCAAACCAATTACCATCGGCCCATTGGCCTTTACCGTCAAAAGATTTTTGAATTTCGTTATAGTTACCAGTTAAACGCGCTGTTTTAGAACTGTCGTAATCAAAACTGAAAGTGGCTAAATTGTTTTTGAAATTAATGCTGAGTTTATATTTGGTGGTATCAACTTTTACGCTGCCAGCAGGTTTAGTAATTTCGCCATTGATGATTACTTTGTAATTTTTGTTCACGATGGCCATTTGGTAATTTCCTCTAATGTCAACTGCATTAATGTCGTCGTAAACATTTCCTTGTCCGTTTACCCAATGTTGGCAGATCACCGCATCATCCTCAAAAATATTTTTAGTACTAATAAAAAAATTGGCATACATACCAGCTTTCAATGCGCCAACTTGTGTTTGTGCGTTTATGAAATTAGCGGGATTATAAGTTAGAGCTTTCAATGCGGTTTTCTCGCTTAAACCATATTTAATGGCTTTACGAATGTTTGGTAAAAACTGATTACGTTCTTTTAAATCAGCTGAGGTAAAACAAAACTGGATAATATTCTTTTCCATCTCTGCAGCATTGCAGGGTGCCATTTCCCAATGTTTTAATTCTGCTAATGAAACTTGCTCTGCGTCAAAAGGATCTTCAACATCCAAAGCTTCCGGATAATTTACAGGAATAATAAATTTAGAATATAATTCCTGCATATCACTAATGCGTTGGTATTCGTTACCGCCACCTTTAATTATATATTTTACGCCGAATTCTTTTCCAATCATTGCAGCGCGCGAATCGTTGTATTTGTCATTCGCTTCAAAAATAGCTGGCAACGTTTGTAATTGATTAAATGCTTCAAGTGAAATATTGTATTCTGTTTTAGCGGAATTTTCTTTGTACCATTTCGCATCATAGTATGTTTGACGCAACAATGCGATGGCACCTGTTAAAGAGCCGGGGTAAGGTTCAGGCGAAGAGCCCTTGCTGAACGAATAAAATCCTGCTGCTTTATCTTTTATAAAACTTTCATTTTCTTTTTGATTGCTTACATGAACCAATGAACCACTTCCTCTTACAATACCATCTTTTTGAGAAGTCAATACAACGCCAATTCCGCATTTACGCAACTCATCTGCTTTTTCTTTATTGTGCGAAAATGTTTTGTAAGCTTCAACATCTGCTTTTATAGAGGGGTTCCATCCGTACGCGCCCTTATTTTGAGAAGGGGCAGGAGGTGTTTTAGAATCTTTTGTTAATTCCGGGAAACCGTAACTACTATATAAATCAATAAACGAAGGATAAATATGTTTGCCTTTTAAATCGTAAACCAAAGCGCCTTGAGGGACAACAGCTTTTTCGGCAGCGGTAATAATTTTTCCATCTTGGAAAACCAAAGTCCCGTTAGTAATAGTGATTTCATAATCCAAATGAATTACTGCATTGGTAAAAGCATAAATGGTATGAACTGGATTAGGCGCGCCGTTAGTCGGAAAAGTGGTTTGTCCCAATAGGTTGGCGGTCAAAGCAACACCTAAAACGATTAGAAATTTTAGTCTTAAAAGCATAGTTTAAATTGTACTCAAATATAATATTAATTGTTAATTTTGAGTAAAATATAACATCCCATGTATAAAGCTTTTTTACATACACATTCGTTAGTAGTTACCCTGTTTTTTTTGATTTATGTTGTTAAAACCGTTTTGTTATTGAGTAACAGACAGGATTTGCTACAAAAATTCACCAAATTCATTAAGGTGCCCGAAATAATTGTGAGTTCTCTATTCCTTATTACAGGAATTTACCTTTTAACCCAGATGCCGGAAGTTAAATCCATTATGTGGATTAAAATCGTTTTGGTTTTTGCATCGATACCTGTTGCTGTAATCGGATTTAAAAAAGGCAATAAAATTTTAGCGGCTCTTTCTTTATTAATGATTACCGCGAGTTACGGCTTAGCAGAAATGGGACGTAAACAAAAACCAGTTGTTGTTGCCGAAGGTGCTGCCGCTCTCGATGGAAAATCGTTATATGAATTGAATTGTAAATTATGTCATGGCGATGATGGTAAATTAGGAATGACAGGCGCTTCTGACCTTTCGGCAAGCGTTATGGATTTAGCAACTATTAAGCAAACTATTTTGCAAGGAAAAGGCAACATGGCTAAATTGGCAATGACTGACGAGCAAGCTGCTGCAGTTGCTGCTTATGTGGATGGCTCTATAAAGAGCAAATAAAAAATGAAACCGGACCCAAATCTTACTTCCAAAAAAACATTATTGGCAATTTTAGTTGGCGTTACTTCTAAATTTCAGGAAGAAGACCGTTCGCAAGAATTTTTAGAAGAGCTTGCTTTTTTAGCTGAGACTTATGGTGTAGAAACCAAAAAATGGTTCACGCAAAAATTAGAAAAGCCTGATAAATCTACTTTTATTGGCAAAGGAAAAGTGGAGGAAATAAAAGCCTTTGCAAAAGCCAACGAAATTGATGTGATTATTTTTGATGATGAATTGTCACCATCGCAACAACGCAATTTAGAAAAAGCATTTGAGTTAAGAATTCTTGATAGAACAACTTTAATTCTCGAAATATTTTCGCAACGGGCACAAACAGCACATGCAAAAACGCAAGTACAATTAGCGCGCTTACAATATTTATTACCACGCTTAACAGGTATGTGGACTCACTTAGAACGACAACGAGGTGGAACAGGCACGCGCGGCGGTTCAGGTGAAAAAGAAATTGAAACGGATCGTCGTAACATTCGAGATAAAATTTCTTTGTTGAAAGAGCAATTAAAAACTATTGATAAGCAAATGGCCACGCAGCGTAAAAGTCGTGGTGAAATGATTCGTGTTGCATTAGTTGGTTATACCAATGTGGGGAATTCTACTATC
>JAYTSW010000126.1:0-2248 GCA_043745425.1 Sphingobacteriaceae bacterium
GTGGTTTTTTATTTGCTATGTGCAGTGCTACCGACAGTTATGATATTGCTTTAGCAGCAGATGGTGTTGATATTTGTGCGGAAATGTACGACCACGATGCCGCTGACCCAAATATGAATACTAAATTGGATTTCTCGAAAGGCTATGCGTTTGAAAAATATAAATTAACACCGAATCCTCTTGAGTATGAATTCTCAACCATCGATACTTATTTTACTCGTCAGCAGCAATACGGCATGACTAAAGAGAATGATGTTTTTACTTTGTTTGATTTCTCAGCTAAATGGGATCCGGTTCCAACTATGTTAAATCAAAATCATGAAACAACTGTTAAAGCGTTTTGGGGACAAACCGTTGCCTTTAATAAAAATTATGTAAAAAAGAATGTATTGGTATTAGGCGAATCAAAAGCATTTAATGAAGCACGTTACATACATGGCGAACACGGTAAAGGTACTTGGACGTTTTATGGTGGCCATGATCCTGAAGATTATTTACACAGAGTAGAAGATCCTCCAACGGATTTAAGTTTGCATCCAAATTCACCTGGATATCGTTTAATATTAAATAATATTTTATTCCCAGCTGCAAAAAAGAAAAAGCAGAAGACCTAATAACCTGTTTATTCAGAGTTTTTATTTGTAATTATTAAAATTTATTTATTAGAATTACATTTTCATCATCAGCCGACGGGCCGTAAGTTGCAGGAACGCTAACATTCAATAACCTTAAATAAACACCTAGCTGAGCGCGGTGATGAACCAAATGATTCATGCAAAAAATACGGAGCACTTGTTTTTTGGGTAAAGTAAAATAAATTGTTTCGCCATGGCGCATAGTCCATTCTTTATTCAAATCTTCAGGTTTCGATTCCATTACGGCTTTCTCTGAATTCAATAACAAATCATCAAAGTAGGAAAGCAATTGATTTACATTTGTAAATTCTTTTGGTTCGAAATTTATGAAATCAAGTTCATCTCTGAGTAAACAATGCTGCCACCATTCAATTATTTCCGCAACATGAACTGCAAGTCGACCTAAATTTTCTGATTTTTCGTGCGATTTATAACTTAGTTTATCAAAAGGAACTTTCTCAAGATACTTTCTTGTTACAGTTGCTTCCAGTTTTAATTCTTGTAATAATTCTGCTAACGTTACCATTCTTAATTATTTTTTTCGGACTTTATTTAATCTCTGACTAATTTTAATTGCAAAAAACACTAATATAAATGAAGCAAAAAAATTAGATAAAATAACTGCAATTGGTGAATCATATACTGGAATACCTAAATTTAGGTAATATGAAATACCTGATGCGATTGCTGTCGGTGTTCCCAGTAGAGCAGTAGCAGCCCGCAGAGACTTTGGAAAACTTTCGTGCGTATAAAAGAAAAGAGTTAACAGAGCAGTTAAACAAATTGTAATCAGAATAAATTTCCGTTTCATCATTTTTTTATAGAAACAATTCAAAAATTCCTGCCATTAAAACTCCAAAATGTATGGCGGCTATCATTAAATAACCTTTATCGGTTTTAAATCCTTTATAAACACTTAAGCAAAGTAAAACTATTACCGTTAAGATGAGTAATACAATAGCTAAGCTTCCAAAACCAAATCCGCCATCGTGTCCATTCGGACTAAATTTATTCAACAAATAAATAATCAGAAAAGAGGATACGTAAAAAATTAAAAGACTTATATATTTTTTCATAATTATTTATTTCTTAAGCCGAAGGTTTTCCTTTGGAACAATACACATCCGATTGTTCAAGTGGATATTTTTTATCTAAATCAATATTATTAAAACTATCCTTATTTCCCCAAGAAAATAATTTTTCGAAGAAGGGGAGGAGCTTGTTGTCTTTTATTTGTTCTAAAAAATAAACTTCATGTTCTTTTTCTTTTATACCCATATCATACAAAATCTGATCGTGTTTAGTAATGCTTAATTCATTGAACCATTGTTTCATTCTAAAATATTCGCAAACGTTCCCGCTTTCTAATCTTCCAGCAAAGTAAAATGGCATAAACCAGCCAATCACATAACAGCTGTACCAAATAATTTTCCCCACCACATAAAATCTGAATTCATACCACTTTGAAATAGGGATATGATATTCATTCATTATCTCCAGAACTTCTTTGCGATGAAACCACTCATCATCTTCAATTTGTTTGATTGCTTTTTTTTCTACCGTTTTTTTTACGGCCCCAGCATGTCCGATATAAGCAAAGGCCGCAGCTCTTT
>JAYTSW010000127.1:0-29787 GCA_043745425.1 Sphingobacteriaceae bacterium
CCAATGCGGCCTGTACAGCGCAAACCAATTCAATTATTGTTATTAATCCTGATCCAGTTGTAACAGCTGGCAACAATAGCCCTATTTGCGTTGGTGGTAATGTTGCATTTACAAGTTCGCCAGGAGGAGGAACTTATACCTGGACTGGACCAAATAGTTTTGCTTCAGCTGTACAAAACCCTACACTAACAGGTGTCACATTGGCTTCTGCAGGTATTTATACTGTTAGCGTGAGTGTTTTAGGTTGTATCGGTACTGCTACAACTCAGGTTACTATTTCTACACCTACTGCTGCTGCAAATAATACAGGACCTTATTGCGCGGGTCAACCCATTTCATTAATTGGTTCCGCTGGTACAACTTATACTTGGAGTGGCCCTTCAGCTTTCTCTTCTAACCTACAAAGCCCTACCATCGTAGGTTCAACTCCTGCTATGAGTGGCACGTATAACTTTACTGTAAACTTAGGTGGTTGTTTTGCAAATGGTTCAACCAATGTAACGGTTAACGCCTTACCTACACCAACCGCAACCAGCAACAGCCCTATATGTGACGGCAATCCACTTAACTTTACAGGTAGTGCTGCTACAACTTATACTTGGACTGGACCAAATAGTTTCTCAAGTAATTTACAAAGTCCGAGCATTCCAACTGCTTCTACAAATGCAACTGGTACATATACTTTTATAGTAGTGGATGGTAATAATTGTACCAACTCAGTTACTACAGTAGTTGTTGTTAATGCAAATCCTATCATTGTTGTAAACAATCCAACAGTTTGTTTAAATCAAACCATCAACTTAACATCTAACGGTGGTACAGGTTATGCATGGAGTGGGCCGAATAGTTTTGCTTCTGCCGTTCAGAATCCAAATATTACTAATGCTACTTTAGCTATGTCGGGCGCATACACTGTAACAGTTACAACTGCTCAAGGTTGTACTAACACAGCGGTAGCAAACGTAAACGTATTCCCTTTACCAAACCCAAACATTATATCTAACAGCCCGGTTTGTGTAGGCGGTCAGTTAACTTTAAATGGCAGTGGCGGTGCAACTTATCAGTGGAATGGACCTAATGCATTTAGCAGCACTTCACAAAACACAAGTATTAATCCTGTTACGATGGCAGCTAACGGTGTGTATACACTGATTGCATCTGCAGGAACTTGTTCTGCAAGTATTACAGCTGTTATTGTAATTAATCCACTTCCTACACCGAACATTGTAACTAACAGTCCAATTTGTATTGGTAAGGATATTAATTTAAGCGCTACAGGTGGAACTGCTTTCGCTTGGGCAGGACCAAATTCATTTATCGGTGCTAACCAAACTGAAACTGTTACAGCTGCTACTTTAGTGAATGGAGGTACTTATACCGTTGTTGTTACTGATGCTAATGGTTGTATCAACTTTACAACTGCAAACGTTGTTGTTAACGCACAACCCGTTGTTGCTGCTACAGGAACTACTGTCTGTCAAAATTCTAATGCGCAGTTAACCGCTAATGGCGGTGTTACTTATGCATGGAGTGGTCCGGGTGGATATGTTTCAGGCTTACAAAATCCTACAATATTTAATGCAGGCCCTGCAAGTGCTGGTCAGTATACAGTATTTATTACTGATGCTAATACTTGTACCAATACTGCGGTCGCAAACATTGTTATCAATCCTGCTCCAATTCCTACTATCAATTCTAACAGCCCTATCTGTCTAAATGATAACTTGAATTTATCTTCAACCGGTGGTGTTACTTACAGCTGGATTGGTCCGAATGGATTTACTTCCTCTTCGCAAAACCCTTCTTTGGTTGCAACTTCAATTTCTATTGGAGGTATTTATCAGGTTACAGTTAAAGATGTAAATTCTTGTACTGCCACAACCACAATAAACACTATTGTTAATCCTTTACCGGTGCCGCAAATAACTTCAGGGCCAAATAAAGGTTGTGCTCCGCTATGTGTTACATACACTGTATCAAGCACACCTACTGCTTCTACCGCGTATTGGACCTTAGGTAACGGTCAATCGGTTAATGGGCCTTTAAACACTACCTCTTGTTATAATCCTGCAGGTATTTATACTATTAATGCAACAGTAGTTGACGTTAATGGTTGTATAGGTGCTGCTACATGGACCGCAGAAGTTTATCCTAAGCCAGTTGCTGATTTTAATCACTCACCAATTAAACCAATCATAAACATTGATGGTGATGTAATATTTACAGATGCATCATGGGGTGCAAATATTGTAAGTTGGAATTGGTATTTTATGAATACTCCTCAGTTCACTTCTGTTCTTCAAAATCCCACATTCTTATATACAGAACCAGGTACGTACGTTGTTGCTTTAATTGTGAAGAGTGATAAAGGTTGTGCTGATACTTTATTACGTCCTTTAGTTGTGGGTGAAGATTTTGGAATTTATGTTCCTAATGCATTTACTCCGAACGGCGATGAATGGAACAATATCTTCCAGCCAAAAGGATTCGGTATTGTGAAATATGAGTTACATATTTTTGATCGTTGGGGCGAAAAAGTATTCCACACCAAAGTATTTGAAGAAGGATGGGATGGTACTTTCCAGGGACGTGGAAGCAAAACCTGCAAAGAAGATGTTTATACTTGGTTAATTACCTGCACAGATGTCTTCGGAAAATCGCATGAACTAAAAGGTCATGTAACTCTGATAAGATAGTTGTACATCGCTATAAGATTACAAAACCCCGCTCTTCAGCGGGGTTTTTTTGTCCCCCATAATACGTGAGACTAACCTTATTTTTTGAATTTTTTAGAAGCATTTTTACGTTATTAACTTAAATACGCTTAATTTCGTTTCTCATCAATTTAATTAATATGACATCAAAATTTATTGTTTCAGCGGGTTTGGTTTTAAGTTTATTAACCAGTTCGCAAATCGCTTTTTCACAAGCTAAGTTTGTTGAAGAAGTGAAAAAAACAGGAAACGAAATTGCTATAACTTATAAAAAATATGTACTGCCAAACGGCTTATCCATTTTGGTTCACGAAGATCATTCTGATCCTGTAGCTTATGTTGATGTAACTTATCACGTTGGTTCAGCACGCGAACAAGAAGGCCGTTCAGGCTTTGCTCACTTTTTTGAACACATGATGTTTCAAGGTTCTAAAAACGTTGCCGATGAACAACATTTTAAAGTTATCACTGAAGCTGGCGGTACACTAAATGGTTCAACCAATACCGACAGAACAAATTATTTTGAAACTGTACCAAGCAATCAGGTAGAAAAAATGTTATGGTTAGAATCTGACCGTATGGGTTTTCTGTTAGATTCAGTTACACAAAAGAAATTTGAAGTACAACGTGCTACAGTGAAAAATGAGCGCGGACAAAATTACGACAACCGCCCTTATGGTTTAGTAGGTGAAAAAGTTGGTGAAGCTTTGTATCCACAAGGACATCCTTACAGCTGGACTACCATTGGTTACATTGAAGATTTAAATCGCGTTGACGTAAACGATTTAAAACGTTTTTACATGCGTTGGTACGGACCAAACAATGCGGTTTTAACTATTGCAGGAGATGTAAATACAGATGAAGTTGTTAAGTTGGCAGAAAAATATTTTGGTTCAATTCCTCGCGGCCCAGAGGTAAAACCTCAACAAATTACTAAAGTGACATTGTCTGAAAACCGTTATATTCATTATGAAGATAATGTAAAATTCCCGATGATACGCTGGGCGTTTCCAACAGTAGCCGCAAGAGCAGAAGATGATGCGCCTTTAACGGTGTTAGGACAAATTTTATCGGGCTCAAAAAGTTCGCCGATGTACGAAGCCTTTATTAAATCTAAAAAAGCTGTATCTGCAAATTGTTATCAGTACAGTCGCGAATTAGCAGGGCAATTTGAATTTGGTATCCGTGCCAATGCAGGTGTTGCATTAGCAGATATGGAAAAAGAATTAAAAACCACATTGGAGAAATGGGAAAAAACAGGCGCAACCGATGAAGACATTGAAAAATTTAAAGCTTCATTCCAAAGCGGATTGTATGATGGTTTAGCAACCGTGCAAGGAAAAGGTGCGCAGTTAGCAGCGTATTATACTTACACTGGCGATGGAAATTATTTGAAAAAAGAAATTGCCGCTTATTTAAAAGTAACAAAAGCAGATGTAATGCGCGTTTACAATACATACATTAAAGCTAAGAATGCAGTTATTTTAAGTTGTGTGCCAAAAGGAAAAACAGAGTTAAAAGCGCACGAAGAAACCTGGAAAATGTATACAAGAAATATTCAACAGGAGAGTGCTGAATATAAAAACTTAAGTTATACAGAACCGAAAGATAATTTCAACAGAAGTAAAATGCCTGATGCAAAACCTGCTTCTTTAGTTCCTGTTCCGGATTTTTGGACAGATAAATTAAGTAATGGTGTTAATTTAATTGGCGTTAACAGTAATGAAATTCCAAAGGTGAATATCTTAATCAGCTTTAAAGCTGGTCATCGTTACGAGCCCAAAGAAAAAGCTGGTATTTCTAGCATGCTATCGTCATTAATGGAAGAAAGCACAGCACAACATAGTGCCGAAGACATTGAAAAAATACTGGATAAATTAGGTAGTTCAATTAGTGTTAGTTATAGTAATGATGAATTATCAGTAAGTGTTTCTACATTAAAAACAAATTTGGATGCAACTTTAAAAATCGCGGAAGAAATAATTTTTTCGCCAAAATTTGATAGAGAAGACTTTGAATTAGTTAAGAAAGAACAGTTAGATGGGTTGAGCCAACAACAAACTTCTGCTGCCACAATTGCAAGTAATATTTATGCTAAACTTATTTACGGACCAACTCACATTTTAGGAATTAACAGTGAAGGAACTCCGGAAACAGTTGCTAATATTACTTTAGAAGATGTAAAGAATTTTTACAATGGTTTATCATCTAACGAAACTTCAATTGCTATAAGTGGTGATGTAAAAAAAGAAGAAGTGTTGTCGAAACTCGGCTTTATGTCGAAATTAAAAAACAGCACTCTGAATATTATTAAACAACCAGAAACGCCGTCGGTAGCGAAAACAAAAATTTATTTTGTTGACAAAAAAGGCGCTCCACAATCAGAAATTCGTGTAGGGTATATGACCGATTTATCTTACGATGTAACGGGCGATTATTTCAGAAACAGTATTATGAATTTTGCATTTGCAGGTGCATTTAATAGTCGTATCAATACTTTATTACGTGAAGTTCGCGGATTTACTTACGGAACCCGTGGTGGTTTTTCTGGCGGAAATAAATATGCTGGACCTTATACAATTAGTGGTGGATTCAGAGCTAATTCAACCGACAGTACCATTATGGATTTAATGACTGAATTAAAAAAATATGCTGACGGTGGAATTAAAGATGATGAATTAAGTTTCGCAAAAAATGCAATGGCGCAGGCCGATGCTTTAAAATACGAATCCCCGTTTCAAAAATTAGGATTTGTAAAACGTATTTTAGATTATAATTTACCAAAAGATTATGTGAAACAGCAGGCAGACATTTTAAAAAGTATCAGCAAACAGGAAATAAATGACAGAGCGAAAAAATACCTTCCTTATAATAATATGATGATTTTAATTGTTGGCGACAAAGCAAGTAATTACGAAAAAGTAAAGGCTTTAGGTTATGAAGTAACTGAATTGGATTTAAATGGAAATCCTGTAAATGCTGCTACTAATAAAACGCAGAATTAATTGAATTTAAAAACAATTTATTAAAATAAAAACTCTCCGCCCGACTTTAAATAGTTGGGCGGTTTTATTTAAAGCAAAATGAAAAAAATAATTCTCACTCTAATAATAGTGCTTGAAGTTGCAAACTCAAACGCACAAAAAAGTTGTTGTATGCTTGCCTCTTCCACAGAAGCATTTGCCATGTTGGGTTCAAATAAAACTTTTAATGCCTCGCACGATGAACCATTACCTTTTGTTTTGAATAACGGAACAGGAAAAATGATTTCTTACAAAACTCCCGACGGAAAAGAAAGTAATGCTTATGAAATAAATGCAGAGAATAAAACAAATGTTGTTTTTGTGATTCACGAATGGTGGGGACTGAATGACTATATAAAACAAGAAGCCGAAAAGATTGCAAAAGAAACCGGAGCGCGGGTTATTGCTCTTGATTTATATGACAATAAAGTAGCCTCAGTAAAAGATTCCGCATCAAAATATATGCAATCGGTAAAAAAAGAACGTGCAGAAGCCATAATTAAAGGTGCTTTAAATTATGTAGGAACTCAAACTAAGGTGAGTACTATCGGATGGTGTTTTGGGGGTGGATGGTCGATGCAAACGGCTTTATTAGCAGGCAAACAATCCCAGGCTTGCGTTATGTATTATGGTATGCCAGAAGAGGATTTAAACAAGCTTAAAACACTTTATGCTCCGGTATTATTTGTTTTTGCTCAAAAAGACCAGTGGATTAATAAAGAAGTAGTCTCGAAATTTGAAGAAAACATAAAAAAAAGTGGTAAGAAATTAACGGTAAAAAGCTACGATGCTGATCATGCTTTCGCAAATCCCAGTAATCCTCATTTTAATAAAATCTTTTCGGAAGAGGCTATGAATTTTATTAAGAGTAAATTATAACATATTGACATACAATCATTTATAATTTTATTTAGCTTCCCGAACGGACTTCAGGTTTTTTAAGGGCTTTTCCATTGGTGTTTTACCCTTCTTTTATCCGTATTAGTCTAAAATAATACCCTAAAAGCTTTGCGGGGTAAAAAAAACTTCATAGATTTGCACCCCTAATTTTAGGGAAAAAACAAATATTTTGATACAGTGGACGCATTAAGTTATAAAACAAAGTATGTGAATCAGGCAACTGCCAAGAAGGAATGGTTACTGATTGACGCGGAAAATGAAGTGGTAGGCCGTTTGGCTTCTAAAGTAGCGTATATGTTACGCGGAAAACACAGAACCGACTTCACACCTTATGTAGATTGTGGTGCTAATGTGGTAATTATTAATGCAGATAAAGTTCGCTTTACCGGTAAAAAATTAACCGATAAAGAATATGTTCGTTACACTGGTTACCCAGGGGGTCAGCGTTTTGCTACACCAAAACATTTATTAGGTACTAAGCCATCTGAAGTTCTTAGCCATGCTATTCATGGTATGCTTCCTAAGAATCGTTTAGGTCGTCGCTTAAACACTAACATCTTCATTTATGCAGGTACAGAGCATAAGCATGAAGCGCAACAACCAAAGAAGATTGATTTAAATACAGTTAAAGCTTAATTAAAGAATGGAAGTAATTAATACATCAGGACGCAGAAAAACTTCAGTAGCTCGCGCTTACATCACAAAAGGTAGCGGCAGCATCGAAGTAAACGGTAAGGATTATAAAGAATATTTCAAAACCCCGACATTACATTATTACGTAACGCAATCATTAACTATTTCCAAATTACTTGGCGAATACGATGTGAAAGCAAACGTAAAAGGTGGTGGAATAACAGGACAAGCTCAAGCTATCCGTTTAGCAATTGCTAAAGCTTTAGTTGAAATTAATCCTGAATTGAAAAAAGATTTAAGAGCTGAAGGACTTATGACTCGTGATCCACGTATGGTTGAGCGTAAGAAATTTGGTCAGAAAAAAGCGCGTGCTCGCTTCCAATTCAGCAAACGTTAATATTTATATAAAAGAAAAGAAATGCCTAGAACAACTTTTAACGAATTACTTGAGTCAGGTGCACATTTTGGTCACCTTAAACGTAAATGGAATCCAGCAATGGCTCCTTATATCTACGCCGAAAAAAACGGGATTCACATTATTGACCTAAACAAAACTGTTGTAAAAATTGATGAAGCTGCTACAGCACTTCAGCAAATTGCACGTTCAGGTAAAAAAATATTATTTGTAGCTACTAAAAAACAAGCTAAAGATATAGTTGCTGAGAGAGTAAAACCTCTTAACATGCCTTATGTTACTGAGCGTTGGCCTGGTGGTATGTTAACCAACTTCCAAACTATCCGTAAATCGATTCGTCGTATGGGTCAGATTGATAAGATGGCAACAGATGGTACATTTGAGAGCATTTCTAAAAAAGAACGTTTACAATTTTCTCGTGAGCGCGCAAAATTGGAAACTCAATTCGGTTCAATGGCAGATTTGTCGCGTTTACCAGCTGCGTTATTTATTGTTGATATTACTAAAGAACACATTGCAGTTAAAGAAGCGAAACGTTTAAACATTCCTACTTTTGCAATCGTTGATACTAATTCAAATCCTAACGAAGTTGATTTTGCAATTCCCGCAAATGATGACGCTTCTACTTCAATTGCTTTCATTACTCAATTAATGGCAAATGCAATTCAAGAAGGCTTAGCTGAACGTAAGATTGATAAAGAATCCCAAGCTGCTGAAGAAAAAGAAACGAAAGAAGATTCTAAACACGAAGCAGAAGAGTTAGCTGAAGGACTTAAAATTAAAGGCACTAAAGACGAAGAAGAAGGTGAAAAAGGAACTGGTGCAAAACGTCCACGTAAGAGAGTAACGACCGCAAAAAAATAATTTAAAATTAAATTCATAGAACGGTCATTCTGGTAACAGCTTGACCGTTTTTTTTGGGAGAATTAGAACAAAGTACGATTCCCCCTAAACCAAAAACAATAAATAAATAACAAACACTAAACAATAAAACATTATGGCAATTACAGCAGCAGAAGTAAACAAATTACGTTCACAAACAGGAGCAGGTATGATGGATTGCAAAAAAGCATTGGAAGAAAGCAATGGCGATTTTGAAAAAGCAATTGATTTTTTAAGAAAAAAAGGTGCTAAAGTTGCCGCTAGTCGCGCGGATCGCGATGCTAAAGAAGGCGTTGTTTTAGCAAAAATAAATACAAGCGGAAAACAAGGTGTTTTAGTAAGCGTAAACTGCGAAACAGATTTCGTTGCTAAAAATGCAGACTTTATTGCATTTGCAGAAAGCGTTGCAGCAATTGCACTAGAAAAAAATCCGGCTACTATTGATGCATTTAAAGCATTACCATACGATGCTAACATTAGCGTTGGTGATAAATTTATGGAGCAAGTTGGTAAAATTGGAGAGAAAATCGACATCGGTTTTTATAACTCAATCAATGCAGAAAAAGTGGTTGCTTATAATCACCCTGGTAATCGTTTAGCGGTTGTTGTTGGTTTCAATCATTCAATTGATGACGAAGCTGCAAAAAACGTAGCTATGCAAACTGCCGCAATGGCTCCGGTTGCTGTTGATAAAGCTGACGTAGATACTACAATTTTAGAAAGAGAATTAGATATTGCCCGCGAAGCAACTCGTGCTGAAGGTAAAGCTGAAGACATGATTGAGAAAATTGCTCAAGGTAAATTAAATAAGTTCTACAAAGAATCTACTTTATTAAATCAAGAATACATTAAAGATAACAAGATGACGATTCGTCAATACTTACAAAGTCTAAACAAAGACTTAACGGTAACAGGCTTTAAACGCTTCTCATTATCTTAATAAATTTTATAAATCCCGACTAATTTAGTCGGGATTTTTTTTGCGTCATCCTGCGTTTACCGAAGGGCGACAAGTTCACTACTCACCATAACAAATTGTGAATAGAATAAGAATTTAAAAATTAAAAGAGTTGTATATTTAATCCGATGATTCTGCGAAAATCTGCGAAATCTGCGGCAAACAAAACTAAACATGAAATACAAAAGAGTATTATTAAAACTTAGCGGTGAAGCCTTAATGGGAAATAAAGGTTTTGGTATTGATCAAGATCGATTAATGATTTACGCTAAAGAAATTAAAAACGCACAAGAAGCCGGTTGCCAAATTGCCATTGTAATTGGTGGCGGAAATATTTTCCGTGGAATACAAGCCGAAAAAGGTGGCATGGATCGCGTGCATGGCGATTATATGGGAATGCTGGCGACCGTTATAAATTCGATGGCCATACAAGCAGCTTTAGAAGGCTTAGGTGTTGAAACCCGTTTACAAAGTGCTATTAAAATGGAACAAATTTGCGAGCCCTATATTCGCCGTAAAGCCGTTCGTCATTTAGAAAAAAATCGTGTGGTTATTTTTGGTGCAGGAACCGGTAATCCATATTTCACTACTGATACTGCTGCAACATTACGCGCCATTGAAATTGAAGCAAATGTAATTTTAAAAGGAACTCGCGTTGATGGTATTTATACTGCCGATCCTGAAAAAGATAAAACTGCAACCAAATACGAAACCATTAAGTTTGACGAAGTGTACAACAAAGGTTTAGAGGTAATGGACATGACCGCTTTTACTTTATGTAAAGAAAATAATTTACCAATCATTGTTTTCGATATGAATAAAGCAGGAAACCTTCAGAAATTATTGAAGGGCGAAAAAGTAGGAACTTTAGTGGAGGTTTAAATCTCTAATGGCAAATGAAAATTTCTATAGAGAAGGTTTCAAAATAACCATTGCCAACTCGCAAGCTTTATTAAAAACAGCTGATTTCGCAGCAAAAGAAAAAGAATACGGCATTGCATGCGCACTGAATATTTTATCAGCAGAAGAAGCCATTAAAGCAGTTTTGCTTCTCGCAAAACATTATGATCTCGCAAAGGATATTCCCAATTTTGGAAAAATGTTTAGGGACCATACAATTAAACATGAGCACCTTAAAACAGTGTTTCGGATAAAACAAGTTTTCTTAAACCACATTATAAAAGAATACGGACACACAATAGAGATATTTGAAAAAGTTGAATCTCTTCCAAAATTATCACAAGAGGCTTTTAAGAAAAAATTTGGATTCTTCTACTCAATCATGGATAAGATAAAAACCATATTGAATGAAGGTATTAATGAAAATGATTCCAATGAATGGTGGGATATTGCCAATAAAGAGAAAAATAAAGGTTTTTATGTTGACAACATAAACAGTTCTTGGCACAATCCTAAAGAAACTCCAGTAGAAAAATATAATTCCGCAAAAAAACACACTAAATCAATCATTAATTATTCCTTACTTCTTGACGATTTAATGAATAGTCAATCAATAAATAAGAAGATAAAAAAAGAGCAAGATAATAGGAACGAAGTATTGTGATTTTTCGCAAGAATACCTAATGCAATATTCTTTACAGGAAATTCAATTCAGAATTTGGCAGAACGCCTAATCCAGGTAAAGTGTTGAGTTCTACCTTACCATTTTTATAGTCAATCCCCGAGAAGGGATTATTTTTTACGAGTGTTGGGCCATCGAGGTCAACCCAATCAGCATAAGCAGTTAATTGTGCGGCTGCAGAAATTGCGCAAGAGCTTTCGGTCATACAACCCACATTCAATTTCATTTTCTTTTCTTTCACAAAATCAATAATGCGTTTAGCTTCATGCAAGCCGGTGCATTTCATTAATTTTAAATTAATTCCTGAAAACACACCCACTACTCTTTCGGCATCGTTTAATACTTTTACGCTTTCATCAGCCATTGTGGGTATCGGGCTTTGCTCCGTCACCCAAGCCATTTCATCAATACATTCTTTTGGCATCGGCTGCTCAACAAACAAAACATTTTTATTAGCTAACCAATTAATCATGTCTAAGGCAAAGTGTTTATCTTTCCAGCCCTGATTTACATCTACCACTAAGGATTTGTCTGTATGTTTTCTTATCGTTTCAATTATTTCTTTATCATTCACATTTCCCAGCTTTACTTTCAAAACATTAAAGTCTATTACTTCTTCTATCTTCTGAGGAATCAAATTTAAATCACCAATACTAATGGTGACAGAAGTATTTTTAGAAATCGGCTTTTCATAATTCAAATATTCCCAAACTGATTTGTTTTTTGATTTCGCATATAAATCATGAAGGGCGATATCTAATCCCGCCTTTGCTGCATTATTTCCTACTACTAATACATGAAATGCTTTTGTAAGTTCTCCATGTCCGGAATTCAAATTTGTTTTTTCAATTCCGGGTTTAGCTAATTCTAAAAATTTAATTACACTTTCATGAGTTTCCCCTAAATAAGGCGGTAACGAAGCTTCTCCATAACCAACAAATCCATCGCTTTCAACTTTTACAAATACAACATCTGTTTTAGTCCGCGTGCCATAAGCCAAACCAAAGGGGTGTTTAAATTCTAAAGAGTATGGACAATAAGAAAGTTTCAAATAATAATTTTAGCAACCACTTTCATAAATTTTTCGGTTCCCATTAACGGTGCATGCGCATCACCTGGAAAAACAATAGCAAAGTAATTTTCATTTATTAGAATTTCTGAAATAGGTTTGTCTGTAAATAAATTATAATCATTCGCCTTTATATCATCTGTATCCACATCTTTACAAAAAGAAGTTTCCTTATATCCTATTAAATCAGCGCCTTTAAATACAAAATGTATATCCAAATACTTTTGATGACATTCTAATTTAACTCCATCTCTTCCTTTCCCTTCAGTATCGAAATACAGCAAGAAAAAATTAGTACCATCCACTTCCAATTTCTTCTTTTCAAAATCGGCCAACTTAACCTCATTCAAGTATTTAAAAGCTGTTTTGAAATAAGGATTCAGATCAAAGTACAAGTGAGCATTTTTTATGTGATCAATAATCATTTTATACTAAATTATAGTTAATAATTACTTTATCACTTACATAATTTTCAATTTTATTGGCTCTGAAAAAATCTACCTTGTTTAGCACTAAATTCATGTCCAGCTTAATGAATAATTCTTCCTTTGAATAAGCGCATATATTTCTAAAAGGACTATTCTTCAAAGGGAATTCAGGCCTATCGACAGGATTCAACAAACATTTAAATCCTAGACTGAGTCTTTCAAACATAATAGTAGAAAATAATGAAACGCCAATATTTATCTTATCAAATGCATTCACCGAAGCTTGATGATGTGAAAATAATTCTACTCTACTGCGAAGATCTAATTTAATTAAGTGATTGTAATACTCTATTGTCTCCTTCAAATTACTTTCACTTCTTTTTTCAATAGGGTGAAGAAAAATAATAAGCTTCAAATGTGTATTGAGTTCGAGATAAGAAAGAATATCCTTTAAAATCGCTTCTTCTGCATCATAAGACCCAATACTTGCAATGATGGTATGATCTAGTTTTTTTCTTAACCAACACGCTCCGCTATAAAAGCCAATTGTGTTTATTGGAATTTCAATTATTCTATCCGTGTATTGAGAGAGATATTGCAGCTGCATCTCCGGCATCCATATTTTTACAGTATCATAAAATAATGTTTCATTAAATGCAACAACTTCTTCCTTCTGATAATTGAAACAGATGTAAAGATGATTAGTAAGAATAATTTTATTCGCAAATGTTATCGGAACTTCGCTTGTTACTTTACTAACCGTTATTTTTTCCTTCATTAAAAGGTAAGCCAAAAAATTAGAATCTTTTTCATAAATTGAGAATACAAATAATTCACTAATTTTATTTTTCCTGCATGAATAAATTACATTGAACCATTCAAGAGATTCCCGTAAAAGCAAAGCGTATGCAACCCTTTTTTTACTAAACATGGCAGGCCAAAACAAAGCATACAACTTAGTAACCATTAAACATGCCATTATTTTTTGAAAAAAATTATATCCGCCGTTTAGCGCTTCTCTTGATAAAACAAGCATAGGGTATATTTCATAATAATTTAAATATCTTAAACGCTCCTCGTATCCGTTAAAAGAAGAATCAAGCATAGCTACCTTACTAACCTGTTCAGTTTTTTTTTCTTCAACAGATGTTTTACAAATAGATATTAAAACTCGGATATAACTCTTGAATATAATCCAGATATCCTTATTTGCGCTTTCAGGCAAACGAAAAGACTGTTTACTAAAAAGATAAATGGAAGAATAATATAATTTTGACTTTCCGGTAATCACAAATAAAAGCCAAGCCTGTACAACTCTAAAAAGGATAAGAAAGTATATTCTTATCATTGTCTTAATAGCGTTTTTAGTTCTTTTTGTGTAACGTTGTCCTCGAAAATAATTTCTTTAGTTCTCTCCGCTCCCAAATTAAAAAGCGCATCTATTATTCCCATATATGGTGAAAATTCACCCCATAATTGCTGATAAAAAGGATGTTTATATTCCTGAAAGCAAATAGAGATATTGTTTTCTTTAAACAAACTTTCATAAGCGTAATTCTTACCCAAAGCGCCAAAGACAAACCCATTTGATTCCGTTTTCCTACAGAGTTCAACTATTAAATCTTGTTTTTTACTTTCAATATTTAACTCTGAAAGTCTTTTTGTATTGGGTGTAATTTTCAATTCCTGAAAAAAGAAATTGCTTGATGTTTGAATAAAATCATACAGATTATTGGTTTCATTCAAATAATACTTCTCAAAAAAATCAGCATACTGACTGAAATAAGGGGCTTTCTTATAATTCAATAACAAAGAATTCCAATGTTTCTTCTTCCAGTTTGATTTAGAATCCATTTGAATTTCATTGATACATTTATCCAAATGTCCTTTCATTTCAACAGGAATAGTTAACCAAGCCTCTCCGTTTGATGTTTTTATCTTATTTCTATTAGTAAAACTGTTTTTCTCGAACTGAACAGAATCGAGCATCACAAAATTATCTGCCAAAGCTATTTTATGAAAATAACCTAACCAAGGCATATAAGCAGGCTGATGCGCCGTTAAAATCACTATTGAATGCTACGAATTAACATGAACGCTTCTGCATATTCTTTTCCCACAATAACGCCGTTACGCTGACATTGAATTTCCAATGCCTTAGGTGAACGCGGGTGCGGGTATTTACGCTTTTCGAATTCGTAACTTTCCATGCCTTTAATTTTAGCATCCACATCTTTTTTAGAAACTTCTAAAAATAAATTCGGCTTAAAATAATTCGGATATGTTGATGCCTGCCACTCTGTAGAAGACGGCGTTTCAAAAGCAATAATTGTTTTTACAACCTCATGACTCATCGGACGAGTTGCAGTTATAACAGCATCAAAAGTCTGACGATGATCCACGTTTGTATCTCCACCATGATGCGTAAAAATAATTTCAGGTTTAAAATCATCCTTTTCTTTCTCAATCACTTTCACTAAATCCAATAAAGCAACAGAATCAAAACGGTTATCCGGGAAATCATAAGTTTTCACTTCATGATATCCAATTGCTTTAGCAGCATTTTTTATGTTTTGCTTATGAGTAGTTAATTCTTTTTTCCATTTTTTTACATCGCGGGAATTGCTACGAGATGTAATTCCTTCTCCTAAAATAATCACTTTAATTTTGCAATTAAATTGCTTGATCAGTTTGTGCATGCTTGCCCCTAATCCTAATAATTCGTCATCAGGATGCGCTACAACAAGCATTATCCTTTTATTTTTAAACATTAATTCCATATATGATATTCGTTTAGGTTAACTTCTGACTTAAAATTATTTTTCTTGAAAAAGTTTATAGCTTCTGTATTACCAATCTCCGTATTAGCAATCACATAATTTGTTCCGTGAAATTTAGCTGCATGCAAAACGTAGTTTAATAAATTAGAAGCGTATTTCTTCCCCTTAAAATCAGGTGAAGAGGCAATTAATGACACAAAACCAATTTTATACTCCGGAATCGGGCTCATATTCTCTCTGTACAAAAAGAAAGAAGCCACTTTATCACCTTCCATGGCTACATAAAGCTTTGAAGTTTTGTTTTTAATTTCGTTGATTACCCAAGAACGATAAATTTCATCAACAGTTTCTTTCGTGAAATTTTTATCCGCTCTAAAGCGTCCATGATTAAATGAGTTTTTAGATAGTTCTAGGATTTGAATTGTTATTTCTCTACTATTTTTCATTTCAGGAGTAAATAAAGCATAGGAAATATTTTTATCAAATAAAGGGCGATGTTCATCGAGATTTAAATATTGTGAAGCTTTTGTGCTCAACAAATCTAAACCACCCTTTTCAGCATACTTACAAAAACTATGTTCAGCATTTAATCTTAGATAGCAACAATCGTATTCATTTAATTCATTTAGCGCCTCTTTAAATACAGACACCGAAGTTACCTTATCTTCGAGCCATAACAAACGACCAATGTATTTTTCCATTTTAGTGGAATCCCAGTTTTCTCGGCGGGTATAACCCACTAAATCTCCAAAATACATTTCTTCCGAATTTTTTAACGTTGTTCTTTTAAAAGCTTCCTGCAATTTCTTATCTTCATTAAGAAAAGTGTATTGCGAATCAAAAATAAATTTATCCAATTCCATTTAGTTTATGTCATTTAAGTTACAAGGGTCGTAAGCTTTTACGTCCTTAATTAATGTTTTGCCAATAAAGTTTAAAAGTTCATCATTGTCAATTCCCTCTCCAGGTCGTACAAAAGATAATTTCTCTACGGTCATCTTTTCTCCTTTTTTAAAATCTGCAGTGTAGTGGTAGCTGCGACGGTATTTTAATTTATTTACTTTCTCCGTTTCGCTCCTCGAAAAACCAGTTGTATTTAAATTTGTATCAATGTGTCGTATCCAATTTACCATCTCTTTAAATTCATTTGGTTCCATGGAAAAATGATGTTCTGCAGGACTCAGGTCCTTTCTATCAAGAGTAATATGCTTTTCAAAAACAACAGCACCCAAACAACGTGCAGCAATACATAACTCATGACCTAATGAATGATCCGAGAAACCAATATCTAATTTTGGAAATTCATTTCTCAACATTGTGATATTATTCAAAAATGCTTTTTCAGGATCTAAAGGATAATCGCTCACACAATGCAGCACAGACAATTTATGGTTTTTTAAAATAGTAACCGCTTTATGCACTTCTTCTATCTCCCCCATTCCGGTTGACATGATAATTTCTTTTTTTGTTTTCGCAACAGCTTCCAATAAAGGTGTGTTGTTTAAATCCATTGAAGCAATTTTGTACGCTTTAATTCCATTTAATTTTTCAAGATATTCGACAATGTATGGAGAAGTTGGTGTTGTAATAAAATCCAAACCTAATTTTACAGAATAATCAATTACTTTTTGATGGTCTTCTAGTTTTAATGCGATTGTATCAAGGAACTGATACCAGAATTCAAAATTCTTAACGTCCCATCCTTTGTATTCGTTAGCTTTTACTTTCGGACTAACAATATCAATTCCACGAAACGTTTGAAATTTCACCGCATCAACGCCCACTGTTTTGCTGGCATCAATCATGGCGATTGCTTTTTCCACATTTCCATTGTGGTTATTGCCAATTTCAGATATGATATAAGATTTTTTCATGTTCTATTTAATATTTAATTCTTTCAATATTGCTTCCCCATTTAAAGGCTTATATTCCTCAGAATCTATTTGATTTATAGTTTTCACTTGCAATAGCTTTTTATCTGAGCCGATGTAAAATAAATTAGAATCGCTTTTTATAAAACTTCCCGTTTCTTTATTGCTACTATTTTCTGTTGGAAATGATTCCCAAATTACCACTTTCTTTTCTCCTATATTTACAAAAGCACCAGCCCAAGGATAGGAAACTGCTCTTACCTTGTTATGCGCCTGCATGGCTGTATCCTTTAAAAGAATTTTCCCGTCTTTTGGAGTTCGTGCCGGCCAATGATGAGATGTTCCTTCTTGTTTTTGAGATTCAATTTTTCCACTTTCAATTTGTTGTTCTAATGATTGAATTAAAGAAGGGATTTTTTGAATTAATTTTTTATCCAAGTCCGCAGCTGTATCTGTTAATTCAATATTCGTTTTAGCAGAACACACTACATCGCCTTCGTCAAACTTCTCAGTCAATAAATGTAGAGATAAGCCTGATTCAGCTTCTCCATTCACTAATACCCAATTTAAAACGTGCGCACCTCTGTATTGAGGCAATAAACCTGGATGAAGATTAAATCCTAGTCCTGTTATATCAATTACTTTTTTCGGAATTAATTTTGAATAAGAATCCACAAAATGTAAATCAGGATTTAGTGCTTTTAAATCATTTACAAAAGTTTCATCTGACAAATTGCTTGGCTGAAAAACAAATATATCAGATTTAGCGGCATCCACTTTCATTCTCTCAATTGTTTCGTGTTCTCTATTAGATGGTAAAACAATTCCAACAATTTTAAAAAGAGAAGATTTTTTTAGTTGAGAATAAGTTTCCCAACCACTGAAATGATATCCCCAAAAAATTACTCTTAACGGAAGTTTTTTATTTGAAATATCTATCATTAATTTTTTGCAAGGTCAATAAAAACGTCCAACAAACGTTTTCCCGACTGACCGTCAATATAATTTCGTTGATTTTTAATGAACCAATTCAAATCTTTCTGGTCATAGATCATTACTGAATTCAATTTTTCATAAAGAGTTTCTTCACCTAATTCTTGCCATTTTCCTATTCCTAAAACAGCGCTATTGCCAGTTAAAGCCTTGTAATAATTATTCTGGTTGTCGGCTGTTGTTCCTGTTATAAATACTATTCCAATCGCGCACAATTCTAATGCTAGATTTGAACATGGGCCTAAAGCCAATTCACAGCTTTGCATTAACGAACAAACTTCTTCCGCTTTTAAGTCGCTATGAAATTTAACTACAGATAAATTCCCGAATTCATTTTTCCATTTATCAATATTCTCGTTCACTGAAGAAGATAATACATGAATATTTTTCAATTGAGAAAATTTCAATAAAGTCTTCACCACTTTCTGAGAAACATTATCCATATCAGCACCACCAAATGATACGAATACAGATTCAATTTTTTTTAACTGTCTTTCGCTTTGCGCTGCCTTTAAAAATGGTTCTCTTAATAAAATATATTTAGAGCCAAGGCAAAATTTAACAGGAGAAGAAGTTTTGTAATCACTATCCTTTATATTTTCTGCCTGATTGATAATCACATCTACGTTGTAATTAAACGCGATTAAATCATCAACATAAACTGTTTTCACGCCACTTTTTTTTATTTTTGATTGGTATTCGGCATCGAAACTATAATTGTCTAGTACCAAAATGTTTCCCACTCTCAATATTTCCATTTCACTAAGAAATTTAAACTCATCATTACTTTCGATTTTGAAACTAGTATATTCAGAAGGTAAAAATTTATGCAGTACTCCATCGGGCGTATTTTTAGTAATGAAACCAATCTCGAAGTTTTCTTTTATCATGTTAGCCAAAGCCGAGCAACGTACAAGGTGACCCATTCCGATTTCAGAATTCGCGTCAGTTCTGAAATATACTTTTGGTTTAGGCAACTAAAGTGGTTTTCTTTTTAATGGTTTCAATTAATTGCGGGTCCACTTTGTAAATAAGTGATTTATCTTTATTGATAGAGGCCACCTCTGGATTGTTATCTAAAAATTCAAATAAATTCTTAATATTATATGGCTTGTCTGAGGCTTCAAAATGTTCTTCAATTTTTTTTATGAGTTCCAAATCTTCCGGATAATCCAAGGTTAAACGGTAATCTCTTATCCATTCCTCTGGTAAATCAATATCATTTATTTTAAACAGAGAAGGATTATTAAAGATGTAAGCGTTCATGTATTCTGAATAATCACTTACAGGAAAATACTCTCTAACTTTTCTTAAAGCTGAAGTATTTATAATTTGCACCCCTTGTCCAATCGCAGCCTTTTTAAGCGCTGTATAATCAGCGCCAGTTTCAAAATGAGAATTGAGCATGTGCTCTACAATCTCCTCTGAAACATAAGGCATGTCGGCTGTAATACGGACAAATACATCAATGTCTAGATTATTTATAACGTCCAGATAGCGCTGAATAACATCGTCTGGATCGCCTTTATGAAATATAACGTCTTTATGATAAGTATAGTTTTTTAATTCATCGTCTTCTGGTAAAGCTGATGTTGCTAAAATTGTATAGTCCACATTTTTAAACAGCATTGCGTTTTTAATACAAAGTTCTACGGAGCTTAAATTCTTATTCACTTTCAAAATTGCTTTTTGCGGTAAGCGTGTGGATTTTAAGCGACAAGCAATTATAGAAGCAATTTTTGCTTTTTTAAAATTATTTTGTTTTAATACGTCGCCATCCTTTTTTGGATTTGCTAAAACAGAATAATTTTTATTTAATTCTCTTATAGTTTCTATATCTAAACCCTCTTCATTAGTCCGTTTATAGTTTACATCATACTCCAAAGAAATAATTTGTCCTTTTTGCATATCCCTACACAAAGTTGGCTTCATTGCAGTTTTTTTGTAGTAAAGAATTTCTCTTTCGTTTACGAAAGGCTGATTCATTAAAGAAGCATATTTTTCTTCAACCCTTTTACTTTCAGCACTTACATTGTGGAGTTTTTTAAATAGAACATCAAAAGCTTCAGGAATTACACTGGAGAAATGATCGTATTTTGCTTTCTCGCCACTGCACATCACATGCTTTTCAATAATAGTTACTCCTTTTGAACAAGCTGCCAGCGGAAGATCAATCGCATCTTCATGTGTTCCGTCGATATGATCGGCAAACGATATTGGCAAATTATACTTCTTCTGCAACACTCCTATTTTTGACAAACCTGAATCCTCTAGTTTTGTAGGATAATCCTGAAAACCAATCTGGAGAACAGTTTCTTTAGCCTTTAAACTTTTCTGAATAAAATTTAAATGTGTTGAGATTTGTTCTAAAGTTAAAGAAGCCACATTTATAATTACTGTTTTATTTGAGAAGTCAACTGTTTTTAATTCTTTTATAAGAAGAATATTATCGAGAATAGAAGCTTGAAATTTAATTCCCTTAATGTTTTTAAGATTCTCTTTTAATATTTTTACTGAGTATGCGTTTGACACATCTAACCAAACACCCTTTGTTTCAGCGGCTTTATCAATAATGTTTTTCCATGTCGGTTCATTAAAAAACAAAGTTTGGTATACAGGATACCATTCGTAATCTTCACGAGCTATTTCATCGTACTTAAATGGCTGAAATTTTATTCCGCAATTTTTGTAAGAAGAATACTCTTCCAGTAATTTAAAAACGTAGTTTTTATCGCCGGCGTGTGTATTCGCTATTTCTAAAATAATATAAGATTCCATTATTTGCTTAATAGATACATGCAATCGGCATTGCCTTTATGCTGTTCTGTTTTATAAGGTAAAATTTCTTTTTTTGCGGTTTTCAATGAAGAGTTGAATTCTTTAAATTTCTCAGCGTAATCCATTTTCCACATAAAACCATCATGACCACGGTAATTAATTTGTTTAGGCTGTTCAGAATAATATTCAAATCCCCAGATGTATTTATTACTGACCCTAAGCATTTCCTTCATTATTGTAGGAATATCATTAGGATGAATATGAATTAAAACTCCATTGGTAAAAACTAAATCAAAATAACCATCTTTAAAAGGTGTATCAAACCCCGAACCTTTTATGATATTAATATCTTTAGTTTGTTCTTTTGCTTTTTCAACAGCATAAGATTGTAATTCTATACCGTACAAGTTAGTGAAGCCCATTCGTTGTAATGCCAACAATTGTTGACCAACATTGCAGCCCACTTCAAGAATTCTCGCATCTTTTTTAAGGTCGCCTAAGAATTTCGTATTTAAGTCATCCTTAGTAATTCCGAAATTATCAGAATACCATTTATTCCAATCTTCAGCGGTAAAAGTATTTCTGTCGGTATATTCCTTACCAAATTCACTTTCCCAAAAATCTGTTTGTTCTGTTTTCATATTTCGCTTTTTATAAAATAACATGGTGTCATTGCAAAAGGATGGCGTTTTATAGTTACATCCTTATCTTTTAAAAATTCATCGATAGCTTTATTTGCGCCCGGAAAAACATTAGCATAATCATCCAACACCACTACTCCACCTTTGCTAACATGAGGGTAAAGATTTTTTAAAGCGGCCAACGTTGGCTCATAAATATCAACATCTATATTTAAGAATGAAATTTTAAGTTCAGGATGTTCCTTAACATAGTCAGGTACAGTTTTACAAACATCGCCCTTAATTAACTCAACGTTCTCATCACAATTTTTATGTTTTAGAACCTGCATTAACTGATCTTTATCAATGCCTTGTTCGCCGCTATCGGCAATAAATTTTTCTCTCCATTTTTTATCGCCTTCAAAAGCGGTTTCAGGAAATTCCCCAAAGACATCGAAGCCAATCATTTTTTTATTGGAAGCATTACAAAGTAATTTCCTGAATGCTGCAAAGCGTACAAAGGCTGCGCCTTTAAAAACACCGCATTCCACTACTGAGCCCGGAATGTCTACTGACATTTTAAACAATTCATAATGCGCCATCACTTTGGCCATTCTGTTCACATCCGACGATAAATAAAAATTATTTTCGTAATAAAATGTTTTTGAAAAATCTGGTAATTGTATCATAGTATAAAAATTAAATTAAAATATGTGATCTGCCGCAACTGCACCAGATGGATTGAAGTCAAAATAAAATCCATTTAAAAAAGGGTTGTCGGCCTGCGCTGCCACCCAACCTGTTCCTTCACCAAAAAACGTTTTTAGTTCTTTATCCTGTTCTAGATTTATTTCAACAGCACCGTTTGGTTTTACAATAATATTTCGTTCCAGTATTTCAGCATCCAACTCTCTATGAAATGAAAGCTGAACATTAGCATCTCTGTCGTATTTTTTTTCAAATGATGAGTTGGTAAAAGAAACGATTGAATTCCCAATATTTAAAAATGGTGCCCATCTAAATGATGTCTGTTTTTTCAAAATATTTGGATTCCCCAATTGGGGAGCAAAACAAAGGTTGCTCGCTAAAGTTATATTATTATTAAAACCAACATTCAGTCCGAACTTTACTCTAGTTGGTATTTTTTCTTTATCCTTCCAATTACAAATAATATTTACTGTTTCCGGATTTAAATTTTCCAAACCTTCTTTTTTGATGATGTCTCCAAAATCAATTTGCTCATATTTATTCAATTCATTTTTTATTTCCATGTAGTCTTTTAATTCCGCTATAAATTTTCCATCATTTGTATAAAATGAAAAGGATAGCGTAAAGTCTGAAGGTGAAAATATTGGATATATAGCTAATCTTGTATAATAATCGTTCTTAATAAATAAAGGAATTGATACAGAACTATCGTTAAAATCTTCACTTTTTCGATTCCAGTACGACTTGTTGTCATTAAGTAGAGAGCTGTCATAATATGAATGCGTTATACTAATGGAGTAATCGTTGCTTTGTATATTCCCCGCCAGAAAACGAGGAAAAAATCCTTCGAAATTATGTCCGAATTTAATGGAGCCAGCTTTATTGTCGAGAAAATTTTGAAGGCCTGGTAAATCATTTAACCAGACAAATCTTGTTTCAAAAGGTTTTAATTCCTTTAATTCGTATTCACCACTTAATAAATTACTCTTAGCATTATTCACTTCATAGGCAATTTTCGGTGATTTATTGGCTATCGGTCCGTTTGTGAATGCGAAAAAAGGGCGCATGCTTTGATTATCATAAATATCAAAACCAGATTCACGCACTTTATATTCTTCATTGGAATGTAAGTCTTCAATATCATTATATATACGTCCAACAGTATGCACGGAAGTGCTGAAGTTATCACCATAATAGATTAATACAAAAGCTGGATAAGGAAAAACAAGGTCGCGTGTAGAAAAAATTTCAAGTTCTAAAGAACCGATAAAATCATTGCCAATAATATTTGAAAATTCGCCCATAGAAATGGAGTAGGTTTTAGGCTGATCAATAACAATTTGTTTCCTGGATAGAATAGAGCCTTCATTACTACGCAAAGTATAAAGCAAACCAATTTCTTTAATTCCTCGTTTTAATAACCAATACCCCATGAACGTTATTTTTGCAGATTGATTCTCATTATGCAAAACTGGGAAAATAGCAGATGATCTAAAGACAGGTTTTTGACCTATAGCTACTTCTTCACCTTCGCTCTTTATTGATTTTAAATGATTATAATATGATTTCATTTTACTGGCTTTAAATGATAAATTTTAATTTGCCTTACTTAGTTTCTGTTTACACTTTAAATTCAGGATCAATATGCTCTTTAATTAACTCACGTAATTGCTCCGCATTTACCCACTCTGTATTTTGTCCTGAATTATACTTAAATCCTTCCGCTACTTTTTTCGAGTTAAAATGTTTCATGTAATCCCCAAGATTAAATGTAGGCACTTGCGGCAATATTGCATAATATTTTCCCAAGTCGTAGGTGCTAAACGAATCTGATTCTGTAATCATTTCTTCATGTACTTTTTCGCCTGGACGAATTCCTACAACATCAATCTTACATTCAGGACCAATTGCCTTTGCCACATCAGTTAATTTATAAGATGGGATTTTAGGTACAAATATTTCTCCACCCCAAGCGTGTTCCATCGCGTGTAAAACTAAATCAGCGCCCTCCTGTAAAGAAATATTAAAGCGAGTCATATTTGGATCTGTAATAGGAAGAACTCCGGTTTTTTTACGTTCAATGAAAAATGGAATAACAGAGCCGTTGGAACCCATTACATTTCCGTAACGCACTACTGAAAATTTTATATTTGAAAAACCCTTAATGTTATTCGCAGCAACAAATAATTTATCGGAGCACAATTTTGTAGCACCATACAAATTAATCGGTGCAGCCGCCTTATCGGTTGATAATGCAACAACATTTTCAACATCGGCTTCCATGGCTGCGTTAATTACATTTTCTGCGCCCATTACATTTGTCATTACACATTCCATAGGATTGTATTCCGCAATATGCACATGCTTCATTGCAGCGGCATGAATAACGTGAGTTACTCCTTTAAATGCCTTTTTCAAACGTTCGAAATCACGAACATCACCAATGAAATAACGCATATTCCCTCCCGGAACAACAGGATATTCCATATTCATTTGATGCTGCTTTTGCTCATCGCGTGAAAAAATAATTAATCGTTTTACATTTGGCCAACGTTTCAAAATAGTTTTTACCAATTGCTTACCAAGGGAACCTGTTCCGCCGGTAATTAAAACATGTTTTCCATTCAAATCCAACATAACTTATTATTTAAATTTATTCCTACTAATTTTACTCCACGATTTTTGGCAGAAGCCTCCAAATATTTATAAACCAAACGGCAAACTATAAGCATTATATCGCATTAATAAACGAATTAAAGTTTGAATAATTAATTTCAGAATTAAAATTTGTCTTCCAGAACAACTTTACTTTTTTTCTGAATTCCTCTGTGTTTTTTGGTCCGTTAACAAATTCACGAATAATAATGGCAATTTTATCTTTTTCTAAATCAGGAGAAATAATGATCCCACTCTCCTCTGTTACAACATCAGGCAGGCCCATTACATCGGTTGCCAAAACAGGGACACCAAAACTTACAGCTTCTATTACAGATACAGGAAGTCCTTCGGCTCTTGTTAATGTTACAAATAAATTTACAGGATTAGTTTTATAAAACCGTATCAATTCATCATAAGTTACATCTCCTTTTAAAATTACCTTAATGTTTGAATTTAATTTATCACACTTTTGCTTTAAGTCTTCAAAAGAACCCTTTTCGCCTTTTGCGCCAAAGTGAATCCAAGTAACAGGAATGCCAATTTCATTTAAAGAATCTGCAATCAAATCAACTCGCTTTCTGCTCAAAAGGGCAGAACATGAAACAATAGTGAAATTATTTTTATCAAATGGGTTAGTTCCTTTATCTACAACACCCAAATGACCAACATGCATTTTCTCAGGGAAATAATTTAAATCCTTTAAAAATTTAACGCCGCGTTTTGAGTCTGGGAAAACTGCGGCTGTCATTTTAATATTAAAATACCTGAAAGGAATATATTGCGCTGGATTATTGTCAACGTACAAATCATGCTGATGAACTCGAAACACAAAGCTTTGTATTTTTTTTTTATACTTCAATATAGATAAAGCCAGCGACCATTGATCCATCCAAAATGAAACAAATTTCTTATCGCCTTTATCCTTTTCAATTATTTCACTCAATTTATTACTCAAACTTAACGTATTCAAAAGCAGGCTTAAATTATATCTGAATTTTTTTATTACATTTCTTTTATCTGAATTCTTTACAAAATCGAGGCTAAATATCCCAATTATCATTGGTAAATTTGAGACCAATAAACCAAACTTACCTGTAACATTATTTTGACTAAGGCTAATGACTTCTACGTTTTTGGGCAACTTATCTTTTATTTCTGTTCCATTTACAGATGGAAATAAAAATATTTTATTGTAAAACTTACTTAAAGCTTCGATTTCATTTCCTACAAAGGACTCACCGCCATAGGGAAAGTGATTAGTGAAAAAATATAAATTCTTAGTTTGCATTTAAAATAGAATCCCAAATTGTTTCCATCTGAGATTTAAAACTTGCATATGTGTGAACATTTTTCGTTAAGGCGATACTTTCAAGGCTCATTTTCTCTTTAGCGGTTTCAGTTAAAGAAATATATTCCAATAATTTATCAGCCAGTCCTTTTACCGAATCCTCGTTTAACAAAAAACCATTCTTATTATCGTTCACAAATAATTCTGTCTGACCAACATTTCTTGCAATTATTGCATTTCCAGCTACCATCGCTTCATTAATAGCAAGAGAGGGAAAGTTTTCAAAATCCTGTGTAGAAACAAAACATTTTGTGTTTACAAAAACTTCTTTAGGGTTAGGGTGAGCGCTTAAAGTTACTAATTCGTTTAACTTATTTTCGTTTATATATTTTCGAATCTCCTCTTCCAATGGACCTTTTCCATAGATGAAAAATTGCCAATCTTTCGACTTTTCCCTAATAGAATTTATTGCTTCTAAAAACATAATAGGTTGTTTTGTAGGCGTTAACCGCCCTGCAAAAACGATATGATTTTGTTTTTTCGAAAACGGAATAGTTTCAAACTCTGGAGAATAGCGAGAAGTAACAGTGTGAACGATTGGATTACTTTTAATTAAATTCTCCTTACTGCAAAATTCTTTAAAGGATTGATACCACGTAATTACAGCATCAATTTTTATTGTACTAAAAAAGCTATCAAATGTTTTCTTGAAATTGTAAAATTTATCGTTTGTATTGTTATAGTAGTAGGATATATTATAATCCACAATTACGGGTACAATTTTCGGACGAACAGAAGTTGGCATTTTATTAATACGCTCCATTAAAGGGTAATAATGAATGTTGTAAAGAGGAATAATTATTAGTTTAATATTCTCTTTTCGAATTAGTCTTGATATAAAAAAGAATTCCAATTTATTCTTAAAACGGTTACTCCAGGTTTTAAACAGCAACACGCCCTTCGAATCTTTTACTTTATTAATTTTATTAAATTGTTTTATCGATTCTTTATCCGTTAATAAAAATAGGTTATGTTTCGTTTTATCACTTTTATAATCTGTAAAAAAGTCTGCAAAAAAACGTTCAGCTCCTCCTCCGCCAGATACATCACCAATTCCCATAAATAAAACAGCAATATTTGGCATTTATTTTTTTATAGCAGAAACAACACCCAATAAAGGTCCTACAAGTCTTTTAAAAACATAATGCTTTCTGAATTCATTTTTATCCCATTGTGTTCCGTACTTTTCATGCGGCACAGGTTTAAGAGCCATTAATTTGTCAAATTCGTTCCTTGTTAGATTTAATTTCTTAATTACATATTCCAAATCTTCTTTTTGAAGCTGTTCATCATAAGTAGGAAGGGCTAATTCCTTTAATGCATCTTCACGCGTCATCTGCTTGGAAACTATCATACTTGAAAGATGGGCCTTGCGTTTGTCAACCCTAAATTTTACAGGCAAAATATATCCTTGATAAAATCGTGTGAAAACAGATTCATGATGTTTACCTCCGTAATCACGCCATCCCAGTTCATTTACAAGTCTTTCCACCACCTTGGTTTTATCGTAATCCATTAAATTAAGCGGCGCAACCGAATTCATTTTGTATATCATACTATTAATATACTGCTTGGTAAGACCTAGTTTTGGAAAATTTTTAAGTGGGATTGTGCCGAAATTTTTATGAATATTAGTTAGATTAACAATGTCTAATTTATCCATGTAAACCCAACTATTAGGAAGTATGCCTTCTGTAACAATATTTACTCCATTAATAACCGATTTTATTTTGTGCTTTCTTGCTACTTCAAAAAGTGCTGCAAAAATTAATTGATCCGTTGGCACCTCTATATCAATAACAGATGCTTTTAAATACGCCAATTGCAAGTCTTTGAATTGATCCCAGTTAATTACATAGGTATATAAATCGAAGCCTAGTATCTTTATAGCGTTTTCAATATTTTTAGATGCCAGTTCAGTATTCCATCCATTATCAAAATGTACAACCAAAGGCCTAAGTCCGGTTTCTTTTGCCCAAAGTGTAATGTACGAGCTATCAACACCCCCACTTAAGCCAATTATACAATCGTACTTTTTTCCTTTTCCTGTTTTTTTTATTTCGCTAACCGATTTTTCCAGTTCCTTTTTACGCACTTCTAACGGCCTTAAAACTGTTTTAATAGCGAGCGCATCATATTCATGACAAAAACTACAAACTCCTTCTTTATCAAAAGTAATTTCAGTAGCAGTGGTGTCCATTACACAGCGAGTACATACTTTGTTCTCTGAATTGGTATGGTTTATTATCATTTATATTGAGTTCACGTTTTATGATCCACTAAGCTTTTAGCCATCAACAATCTCCATTCCATGCTTTCAGTATAGGAAATTTCCCATTCTTTTTTAATACCAAATAATACCCTAGCCTCTTTAATTTTTTCACGGACAATAGGTGAAGCCAACCATTTTTTTTGTGGCGGCTCATATCCTACTTTTCTTTTTCTCCAAACCACTTTTTCAGGTAGTGATTTTTGAGCCGAAAGACGTAAAACATATTTCGACCAACCTTCATGCAATAAATATTCATCTGGCAGATTTACCATCCACTCTGCCATTTGATGATTAAGAAATGGTAACCTTACTTCTACAGAATGAGCCATGGAATTTCTGTCGGCATAACGTAATAATGTTTGAAGAGGCAAACCACATAAATCGGAAACCAATCTTTGTTTAAAATAAGTAGAAGGGTATGCTCTTTTTTTTCCGAATATCTTTTGCTTATGTCTGCCTAATTTCATTCGTAATGTCTCTTGCTTGTCATATGGCGTAATAGAAGTGTAATCGCCATGTAATTTCATGAAGCTACTTAATTCGGTTTTATAACGCTCCGTTTTCCAGAAAAATAATTGCCTTAAATAATCTTCGTAATACGGTAAATATCCCGCCAGTAATTCATCGGCTCCCTGACCATCAATTAAAACAATGGTTTCATTTTGGCGAGCTAATTGAAATACTTTATACTGCGCATAAATACTTGATGATTGAAATGGTTCTTCCTGATGCGTAATTAATTTTTCCAAATCATTCATTAACTCTTCCCCACTTGGATTTATACCGAATGGGTTTACTTTTTCAACTTTTTCAATAACAGCATCAATAAACTCTGACTCATCCCTTTCAAATCCAGGGAATCTTGCCGAAAAAGAATTTACCTTTTGATTGTTGCCTAATTTCTTACATAATTCAGCGACTATATAAGAAGAATCTAACCCTCCGCTTAATGACGTCCCAACTGTAACATCTGAACGCATTCGTCTGTTTAAAGATGCAGTAAATAATTCTTCCCACTCTTCAACGGCTTTGTGTATTGTCAAAGTTCTGTTGCTTTCAGGAATTTGTAATTGCCAATATCTTGTTATAATAGGCTTAAGTGAATAATCCAATTCCATAAAATGAGAAGCGCCCAATTGCCTAATCTCGCCATAA
>JAYTSW010000128.1:0-8206 GCA_043745425.1 Sphingobacteriaceae bacterium
TTTTTTATTTCTTCTAACGCCCTTGATGTGTGGGCAACACAGCCAATCACATCATTTACAATCGGGGTTCGATAATGCTCTATTTTTGAATCATAGACCAAACCTTTAGGAAATACCGTATTTTGAAAAATTTGTTTTTGGTAATAATCGCCCAAAGCCCATACAGGTGCGAGATTAGCCGATAATTTGCAAGTAAAATGTATCAGTTCTTTAGGGTTCGATAATTTTTGGTCGAGCTTTTCAAGGTCACCCAAAAGCGTCTCTTTTCGAACCTTCATTTCGGTAGAAAACTCCTCATAAATATCCAAACTTACTGAGCCAATTGCGTGTCTTTTACGCAGATTAAAGAACTCTTCCTCAACCTCGTTTAATTTCAAGGAAAGGGCTTTTTTCTCGCTCGTGTTGGTTTCTGTTAGGTTTTCCCAAGTGTACCGCAATTGGATTGACAATGGCTCGATTTGGGCAGAATCTACCGTATAAGTTGCTAATAGTTCTTTGAACTTATCGTGCATAATATTAGTACTACGGTTTATCCTAACTCCAATTTTATTTATCTTGTAATAATACAGTCCTTTTTTTTTACCAAGTAGCCCGTGAAAGGCGCACCACTTTCAGCATCCTTTACAAACACCTTTAATGGCAGATTATCGTTGGCTTTATTGCTTGTGAAACCTGCTGTTTTCTTTATTTCATTCGCTCGTAAAAATAAATCCTCATCAATTAATGCAGGATGCCTACCTTTTATTACTTCGCCATTCAATAAATTGTGCGACATAAATCCACAGTAAAATGGGTTTTTGAAAATCTCGCCAAGCGTTTGTTTGGGTACATTTAAACCTAAGTGTTTTAATTTTTCATTGATTTGTTCTTAGGTCATTGCATTGGCTCTCCATATAAATGCTTGTTTAATTAACTCTCCTTTTTCGTTTATAACAATAGTTTGCGATGCCATTCCTTTTATAAACGAATAGCCTGTTGGTGCATTTCCACTCCAATCTCCTCGCAGTAATTTTTCACGCATTCCATCAATTGTTTTTTGTCTTCGTAAATCGTTATCGTATTTACTAAAGATGAATTGAATGTTTTGTTGTAATGCTCCTGCGTGCGAATTAGTATCAATGGGCTGAGTAACAGCCATAATATTAACTCCTGTTTTCTTTAACTCACTTGCTATAAAAATTGCACTATCTCCTGTTCTGCTAAAACGGTATAAGCTATAAACTAAAATGAATGATATTTTTTCTTTACTTGCTTTTACAATTTTGAGCATACGACTAAACTCCTTCCGTTCATCACTCTTGGCACTTTCGTACGCTTCCATATCTAAATCTTAAGAGGTATAGTTCCTCACTTTCTTTAATTTCACTCATCCGTTTTTTCAAATTTTAATATGAAAGTATCATTTATTACAGTAAATAAATCATTATCGGTGAAACTCTTTTGTCCTTTATAGTCAAATGCTCCTTGAATTATTTCGATTGAAATATTATCGGGTTCGGAAATATTTCTAACTAAAAATATTTCATAGTGTTTTTTCAATTTTTCTCCTTGAATTATTTCATTAGAAGTAATATGAAAAGCATTTTCCCAACCAATCAACTTAACTTCAACATAGCGAAGGTGTTTGGCATCATTAGGAATGTATTCAATGTCATAACCTAACCCATCCTTACCGTCTGAATTTACGCCTGCTAACTTCGCATATTTAGAAACCCATTTAATGCTTTTGTTATTCTTTATAGTACCCAATAAGTGAGTATAAGCCAACCACTCCCCTAAAAACCCTAAATCTTCACTTGGTTCTTTTGGTTTCTTTGGAGCTTTTGAAGTTGTTTTTTTCTTAGGGTCAGAATTGTTTTCATTCTTCTCTAATTTTTTAATCTTTATCTTAGAAAGATGTGCTTTGAATGTTCCATCATTTTCTAACTGATCGTACAAATCTTTAAAATCGTCATAAAAAAAAGATGGATTTCCAATAGCAATTCTCTTTTTTGATAGCCCCTTTTCATTGACTGCCTCACCTTCGTTTGCTTTAAGCATCCATTTTTTTAATTCTTCTATTAGAATATCAATCTCACTTTCAAAATACAATAGACTTTCTAAGTCAGAGCTTTCATTTAAAAATTGGTTTGCAAGTTCTTTAGAAATTTTGAATTCCTCAGCTTTTGTTTCATAAGAAAATTTGCCTGAAGTATATATCTCCTCAAAATTAAATTCATTCATTTCGGAAAGTTGAATATTAAATATTTCAAGCAATTGAATATTCAAATCATTCTTCACATTGTAGTTAATTTCCTTTTGAAAATTACCAGTCAAAACATCGTATTGAGAAAGGATTTTTACAAAATCTCTTTTGTCCTTATCAGGTTTTAAAAAATCAGAATAAAGTATTTGCTTGAAATTCGATTTTTCACTTTCCTTTGTTCGTTTAAAATCAATGTCGTAAAGTTCAGTAATATCAATTGACGGATAGGCGTATCTATTGAAATTTACTAATGATAATTGATATTTATTTAACAACTCTACAATTAATCTTAATGAGGCTTCTTCATTATAATATTCATAATTAATTTGATTATAAACAGTTGAAATAACACTACTTAATTCCGGGAATAACTTTATTAATTCGCCAAGCAATTTATCATCCGTAAAATTTTCTTTTTTAATTTTTTTTGCAGGGAAACATTTTATAAATGATGTCCAAAAATGAATTTTAGGGTCATTTACAATTCCTAATTTATCTTTAGCCAGTAGTAATTTTTCAAGTGTTTCATCGTCCAATTCAGTGCGAATTATATCTTCCCTAATTGAAGTCGATTTAGAAAATAATTCACGAATTTGCTGTCTTTGTGCATCTACATCAATTAATGCCGAAAAAGCCTCAGCTATGGTTGAGCAAAAATTAATATCATCCTTCAGTTTTTTTTCGTCATCTATAAAATCAGGAGTTTTAATATATATTGTTTTGGTTTTAGATAAATATAGATATTCGTATAATGATAAGTCGAATAACAATTTTTCTTTCTCTCGTTCTAAATTGACACTTAAATCAGTTACTAATTTGAATCTAATATCCTTAATTAGATTTTTTTCTTTACCACTCGTATCTAAATCTTGTCTAAACACATAAACATAGGGTTTGAACGATTCGATTTCCTGTTCAAACTTATTGTTCAAACTGTGTAAATTTGGATTATTTGCTAAAGTAAGTTTAAGTCCTTTCAAGGGCTTAACTCCAAAAATCTTTTCGATTTTATCTTGATTTCTTCTTCGGTCAATTTCTATGGTATAGAATTGATTTATGATGCTTTCGCCATACCTTTTATTATCAACGTAAAAAACATTACTTGAGTTTTCATAAGTAAACTGGTTTTTCTTTTTGCAAAAGACACTTCCCTTCAATAAAAATTGTTTGTATCCATTATCAGTAATATCTAAATTTTTTTCGTCATAGTTGGTAGCTAATTCTCGATACAAAGTCCTTGCTTTTTTACCACCCGAATCAATGACAATAAGTTTTGATAATATTGAGTAAAGTGTATTGGTACTGAATGAAGAAATAGTTTTGTTTACACCTACAAGATTCATTAAATATTCAATTTTATCAGAACGAATACCGTTGTTCCTAAATATTTGAGCATCAAAATCAACATTTGGTTTTTCCATTATCGGACTGAAATCCTCGGTAATTGTTACTGACGTTGTGCATAAACAAGGGGCTTGTTTTTTTCCACTTTTAGTATTTAACCAAACAGAATTTGATAGTTTCCATTTCAGATAATTTCTAATTCTTTTACCCGAAATCTTTCTATTATATAAATCTCTACCAAAATGAGCTTCTAACGAACTTTCATCAGGCTCTGTATCACTTTCAAGTAAGTTTATTTTATCGACACTTAACCAAGCGATAATTACTTCACAACTATTATTTCCAAGTATGTTGTCTATATCATCAACCGATTGAATTTTAATACTGCCAAACTCATTAAAAGATGACTGAAATTGAGAATAGCTCCTGAAATTATAATTATCAAAATTATTTTTGAAATCGTAATTTTTCATTGCGTATTCAGCAAATTCCGTATTTCCTTCAAATGCAATTTTTCTTGGCAGTTCCGCTACACCAATCCACATTAAATATGACTTCCAATTTTCCGACTCTAAATTTTCAATTACAAATTCCTTGGGAGCATTAATTAACTTATTTTTGTTATAGCTATATATTGCTTCTGTTATACTACAACCGTATTCTTTACCTAAATATAACTCCTTCGCCTTCTCAATTTTCTTGTTCTTATTAATTATCGGGATAGATGTACCTTTCCAAATATTTGTTTGTGGTTTTTCTTTATTATATAACTTAAAGATATGTTGATTCAGAATCTTTATATCCTCAATTTTAGATTTATCCGAATAGTAATGACCAATCAATAATTCAATGATTTCAGTAAAATCAAAAGTTTTTATTTCATATTTTGCAAGTTTCTCCGCTAAAGTTTCATAACTATTTGCCCCTAACATTTCCTTCAGTTCTCCCGAAAGGTCAGGATGGATTATTTGAACACCAACCTCCGAAGGCAATTTATCGCCTGTTTCATTTGATGGCAAAAAAATTGATTTATTAAACGAAAGTGGATTAAATTCTAAATCAAAAAACAAATTCAAATTAATTTTGTCTACTTCACTTTCCAATTCTACATAATTCATTAATTCTACAATTAATGAAGCATACTCCTTAATTAAATATTCTTTTGCCTTTATTGAAATAACATCGCAAATAGTTTTAAATAAGTATGTTTTAGTATCAAGATTATTGAGATGTTTTTTTATGTTTTCATCATCAGAAATTATTAGTATATCCTTAAAGTGTTCTTTTGGGAGCAATTTCGGAAAAACCTCATTAGCATAATAAACTGGTTCGTTTGATAACGATATGTATTCGTTACAAATAGTTGGTAAAATTTCTTTTGTATATAATGCTTCCTTTAATTTATTTTCAAAATCGAATGCCTCATCTTTCATTATTGATGGCAAAACAGAATTGTCAAATATGGTAAAACTTAGTGCTTTATAATTTTTTAGTTGAGTTTCATTCGTTGCAATTTTAAAAGCAATATCAGCTATAAGTCCCGGAATTAATTTAATAAGTTTTTTGTTGTAAACATCTTCACTTAAAATATCATTACGGTCAGAATTAAGTTCAAAAGTTCCGTGTAAAATTCCTTTAAAATGAAAAGGCACTTTTGTTCTAAAATATGAGTATATAACATCTTTAGCTTCATCCAGTTCATCCTTCCAAGCCACACTAATTTGATAACTCTTGTTTAAATCAGCAAAATGGTCTTTAATAGAATAAACATTCCACAATTTTTCTGAAGTAGGAGTTGGCAAAGAATTATCAATTGTGATTAATTTTACTTTTGCTTCTGAAGACTCTACCTTGTTATATTTTTTGATTAATCCGTTTACATTAATTTCAATACATTCAAGATGGTTTAAAAACAAAAGAACTTCTCCATCTAAATCTTTTTCTATTTGTTGCTCAACCTCTTCTAAAGATTCTTTCTTTAAGTCTATTAGAATGGTTGTATCATATTCAGCAAAATCAATAAAGAATTCGGGGTCGACAGAAGTAACATCAGGACAAACTAATGTTGAAATCGGAGTTTTATTTTTAGCCTTATTTAATTTGTTAAAAGCAATTTCAAATTCTTTATTTTTAAGCAATTCATCTAAAACTGTTTTGCTATAACCCTTTGAAAAGGACACACACAAATCGTGGCTCTTAATCGTAACCTTGTTAGCCCAACTTAATATTGACCTAAATCCTAATCCTTTCTTTCCAATTTGAGATTCCTGCGCTTCTTTTGGGCTTAAATGACTATGAAAAATAGAAATTAACCCTTCTTCAGAAAACGGATACCCTGTATTAGCAATTACTAATTGGTTTTTACTAAGTTGAATAAGAACCTTTTTATCTCCTTTAGCTTTAGATGCTGCATCGTCAGCGTTTTGGAGCATTTCAAGTAATTGTCTTCCGTTATAATTTTTTACATTTTCCTTTTCTCCATTATATTCGGAAAACATTCGGGCAGGACTAAGCAGATAAACTTTTTTAGTAGTTTCAATTTGCCCTTTAGCAACTTCCTGTATTGATGACTTGTTATTAAAACTCATTATTTAATCGCTCAGCCCTTTTATTACTTCATTTATAAGATATTCTTGCTCTAATCCCTTTTTGTGCTTGTGAATAATTTGGACTAAATCTATTAATCCCTTATCACCTATATCATCAAGAATTGGTTCTCTATAAATTTGATTGTTATAAATATTTGAATTACCCTTTTCCTTAATCATTTTTTCGATTTCATCTGGAATAAAGAACTCTGCTTTATTGCCAATATGTTTTTTGTATTCATTCAAAAAAATGTTGATTCCTTCAAAATCAAAATCCCCAAAATGTAAATATTTGTTAGGTGTATTTTTAATCCATTTAATTAAATCTTTATTTTGAGGGTAACGAGAAACAAAAAGAGGAGTAATGTTTTTGAAAAGCCGAGCCTGTTTATTTATGTACCTAAAGTTTTCGGGATTTTCTATTCCGATAATAGTTACATTTTTTGGAATAATAAAAGCCTCAAAATCATATATAAATGTGAATGTTCCTTCGGTTGGATTTATTACGGTTGGGGAATTATTTATCGTTGCATTTATAGGTTGATAACAATTTACCAAAAAACCTTTGAAGGTTCTAATGTTTTTAACTTTTGAATTTGATGAAATTTCAATTGCATCGCTTCGGGTTAGATTTGGCTTGTTTATTTGTTCGAGGTATTGATTTAGATTATTTATTCCAAATTCGGTACGCAAATAATTATTTAAGTTTTCAGTATTCTTTATAAAATACATTCGCTTGGACTTACTAATGTTTCTATATTGAATAGCTCCATCTTCAACCATTTTTAAAGCTATTGATTGCTTTAATTTGCTTGACTGGACTTCTTCCCCATCAAGCATTTGTTTTACTTTCTGTGCTATGCTTATTGGAAGTTTCACTCTTGATTGAAGTTTGTTATTAATCGTTTTACTATGGTGAAATTTTTATCGTCTTTATACAATTGATAAATATGTTTATAGCCTAATGCATTATTTTCTTCTGGAGAACCATTAATCAAAAATATATTTCTCTCATTGGCAAATTGCAATAAACCCTTCATATTATTTGAGTGAAGTTTACCAATTTCATCCATCATACAATGTAAATTGAAATCTTTAAATTGTTTAGACGATTCTCCTTTAGACACATTCAAAAGCATAATGTTTATCATCGCTTTTACCAAAATACCAGTTCCTTCACTACCAACACGGTCAAGTTTTTCTTGCCAACCTGTATCATTTTGGTTTTCAATAATTCTAAATTGCAATTCAAACGAATCCGATAAAGTAATTTTGTCTTTTTTGGACTCCGTAATCGTTTTTAAAAGAGCCTTCAACAACTCAATGGCTTGTTTGTTTTTTTTATCAATATCTTGAGTTGCAAAAAGATTGTTTGCGCCTAAAAACTGGTTTTCATTATTGAATTTATCTATGTTTATTAAATAAGATACAATTTTGTTGCTACTTTCTACCCAACGCAATTCTATTTTTTTGATTGCAGTAACAAACGCTCCTTTATCAACAAAATCATTATTTATTTTCGTAATGGTTTTCTGAATCGCTCCACCTTTTGACATTAAATTACCAGTCTCTTTGCCAATAGTATGAATTATATATGCAAATCTTTCGTTTACATCCTTTTCAAAGCGTTCAATTTTATTTTCTTCTATAAACTCATTCAGTTCGTCAGCGAATTGTAAGTATTCTTCTGATTTAACAAAAATCGTTTTGAATTTAAAAATATTGTCAACCGAGAAACTACCTGTAAATTGAAGTACTTCATCACGTAACTCCGCCAATCTTTTCGTATATGAGTTGTCAGAAATATTAATTGACTTAATAATTTCCGTACAATTTTTATCGGTTTTGTTTACATCTTTCGATTCTTTAAAAGCGAAAGGAATATTTTGATAAATTTCAGTTTTAATAAAAGATTCGTACTCTTTTAAATCAGCAATATATTCTGCTTTTTTTAGGTTTAAATTTTTTATTAGCTCTTCAATAGTTTCAATGAGAGTGTAAAGAAGATTGTGTAAACAGAATTTAGATT
>JAYTSW010000129.1:0-29698 GCA_043745425.1 Sphingobacteriaceae bacterium
TGATAAATTCCAATCATTTAAATTCTCTAACCAATTTCCAAAACGCCCGGTGCCTGTTGATTCTGGTTTCCAGTTAATGGTTTTATTGAGTTCAATCATTCTATCTTTTGCAGCAGTTGATTTTATGAACCAACTATCCAAAGGATAATACAACACTGGTTTATCAGTTCTCCAACAATGCGGATAACTATGCTCGTAAGTTTCTTTTTTAAATAGTTTGCCTTCTTCCTGCAATTTCAACACAATACGTTCGTCAACACTCAGGTAAGCTTTTAAATCTTTTATTTTTCCGGCAGCCTCTAATATTTTTTTCTGTTTTTCAAATTCAGTATTTTTCTCATCATCGTTGAGGTAAGCTTCTTTCACGAATTCTTCTCCGTAAAGAAAAACACCGTCTTGTATTTCCGGTAAAAATTTACCACGACGATCAACTAAAGTTAAAGAGCCTATATTATTTTTTCTTGCTACCTGAAAGTCATCTGCACCAAAGCTTGGCGCAATGTGTACAATTCCTGTTCCATCTGTGGTTGTAACAAAATCACCAACAACAACTTTAAACGCATTTCCTTCCGGCTCTGCAAATGGAAGTAATTGATCATAATGAATTCCTGCTAAATCGGCACCTTTACAGTGACTAATAATTTTAAACGGAATATTTTTATCACCTGCTTTATAGTCTTCAAATTTTAAATCGGTGTGTTTTTCTGAAAAATATTTATTTAATAAATCTTTAGCCAATATAACGGTTTGCGACTTGCCACTAAACGGATTAAAGGAATCCACAAACACGTAATCAATATCTTTTCCTACTGCCAAGGCTGTATTTGAAGGCAATGTCCAAGGTGTAGTCGTCCATGCTAAAAAGTAAAGGTCAGTCTCACTATTTAGTTTAGAAAGGGTAGGATATTTTTCAAATTCTTTTTTTCTGATTTTAAATTGTACAGTTGCGGTTCTGTCTTTCACGTCTCTGTAACAACCCGGCTGATTTAATTCGTGAGATGATAATCCCGTTCCTGCAGCAGGAGAATAAGGCTGAATGGTAAATCCTTTGTACAGCAATTCTTTCTTGTACAAATTATTCAACAACCACCAAACACTCTCAATGTATTTGTTATCGTAAGTGACGTAAGGGTCTGACATATCCACCCAGTATCCCATCTTTTTGGTTACCTCTTCCCACTTATCGGTATATTTCATTACCTCCTTACGGCAGGCTTTGTTATAATCTTCAACAGAAAGATATTTTGAAGAATTTTTATTTCCAATATCTTCTTTTGTAATGCCTAATGCTTTTTCAACAGCTAATTCAATTGGTAAACCATGTGTATCCCAACCTGCTTTACGTTTTACCTGATAACCTTGTAAAGTTTTAAAGCGACAAAAAATATCTTTTATGGTTCGCCCCATAACGTGATGTATACCGGGCATGCCGTTCGCACTTGGAGGACCTTCATAAAAAACCCATGGCGTTTTACCTTCACGGGATGAAATTGATTTTTCGAATGTTTTGTTCTCTTCCCAAAAGCGAAGCATATCCGCACTTATTTGCGGAAGATTAAGTTGTTTATATTCGGGATACTTATTCATTAGCCTTAAAAAAGGAGAGCGAATTTACTAAAAATAGGGGATTAAAGTGAAAAAAAACGAAGCTTCAACAAAAGAAATTGTAATACCTTTAGGTTATTGATTTTAAGATGGGTTTCATTGCCAAAAATATTGTTTTTTTATTAGTAATAGTCTGCTGGGGGGAAGGTTACGCGCAGAAAAACAAGTTTGACCTATATCTTTCGAAGGCCGTTGAATTTAAAAACGAAAATTTTGTCAAGGCTAAATTGTACATCGATTCTGCTAAAACTGTTGCCAAACATCAAAACGACAAACTATTATTAGCTGAAGCTTATAATGCAGATTGCGTGGTTTTAACAGCCAATGCAAGGTATAACGATGCTTACGAACAGCTTGAGAAGGCCAACTTCTATGCTCAAAACGCAGGAGATAAAATTCTGCTTTCTGATATTTATAATAATTACGGGATTTACTATGAGAAAAAGAGTGAATACAGTAAATCTATTTTTTACCATTTAAAAGGCCTTAAAATAAGGCAGGAATTAAAAAAACCGAAATTGATTTGCGCCAGTTACCAGAATATTGGCGCTCTTTATTTTTATTTAGGCGATTTTAATCAGAGCGAAAAGTACACTAATCTTGCTTTGGAAATTGCTCAAGACTTGAAAGACGAAAAAGTGATTGGTGAGTTATTTGCCAATTTCGGTGCTATTTATTTCAGTAATTATAAAGATAGTCTTGCACAAATCTATATGCTAAAAGCCCTTGATGTGGCTGTTGAACAAAATTATAAAATAGGAATTGAAAGTGCGTGCACAAATTTGTCGGCATTTTATGTTGATACCGATAGGCCGCTAATTGCAAAACAGTATTTGGAAAGAGCTATTGCCTTATTAAATGATAATCCAGACAGAGCCTGTTCAATTATGCAAAACCTAGGTAAGGTTTATGAAAAACTTAAAAAACCTGATTCAGCTGTTTACTATTATAATAAATCACTGAAACTTGCAGAATTGGTTGGCAATAAGCATATGATTTACAACGTGTATAAAGACTTGAATACATTTTATTATGCTCAAAAAAATTATGCTGAGGCTTATAGTTATCTTGATAAATTCTATTTATTAAAAGATAGTTTGTCGAACGAAGCAAACATGAAAAATATAGCCGAATTGGAAAGTATTTACAGAACCGAAAAACAAAGTAAGGAAATAGAGTTTTTAAATACGCAGAATAAAATCGAAAAAGAAAATACGAAAAACAAAAAATTCCTGCTTTGGGCTTCTTTGGTGGCTTTAGTGTTAGCTGTTTTTGCAGCTGTGGCATTTTATTTAAACTTCAGAAATAAAAAACGAGATAATGTTATTTTACAGGATAAAAACATTGAGATTCAAAAACAAAAAGAGTTAGTCGCCGAAAAAAATAAAGAGATTATCGACAGCATAACATATGCAAAACGATTACAAGATGCCATTTTACCCTCTGTTGAACACATACAAAAACAATTACCACAATCGTTTGTGTTATATAAACCAAAAGATATAGTAGCAGGCGATTTTTATTGGATGCATGTAATCAGTAAACGGTCCGATGAAAAGAGCGTATTAATTGCTGTTGCTGATTGTACAGGGCATGGTGTGCCTGGCGCTATGGTAAGTGTGGTTTGTGCAAATGCATTAAACGCAGCCGTAAAAGAATTTGGATTAACTGAGCCGGCAAAAATACTAGATAAAGTAAACGAATTGGTAGAAGAAACGTTTGGTAAAAGTGAAAGCGAAGTTAAAGATGGGATGGACATCAGCTTATTAAAAATAGAATTCGTTAACGATCATCCCGACAATAAAGTCCCGAAAGGAAAATTAATAATACCTAAAGGACAAAGTTTAGCCGACGTTGTTGAGGCCAATAAGAAATTTAATGTACAATGGGCAGGCGCTAACAATCCGTTATGGTATATTAAAAATGGAGAATGGTGTGAAATAAAAGCGGATAAACAACCTGTTGGTAAATTTGAAAACCGCAAACCATTTACAAATCACTCTGTCCAATTGAAAGTCACAGATAGTTTATTCTTGATATCGGATGGTTACGCTGACCAATTTGGTGGGGAGCAAGGAAAGAAAATGAAAAATAAATTTTTGAAAGAATTACTCTTCAAAAATTCTTCACAAAACTGTAATTCGCAAAAACAAATTCTAGAAAACGAATTTGAATCCTGGAAAGGTCAGCACGAACAAGTGGACGATGTGTGCATCATTGGAATAAAATTATAAGCACACGAGGAAGCCTGCCCTGAGCTTGTCGAAGGGATGTGTGCATCATTGGAATAAAATTATAATAAGAATTATAGTGGATTTTACTTTTTAAGCTCAACCTTAACTATTACCGCTAAGGGAGCAAGCTTAAACGATTTACCTGATTCGGTATTTTGTACAACAATATCTTCGTAAATAAGTTTACAATTTTTTTCAAGATCAGTAAAAAAACGCGTCATCCCCTCTGTAATTGCATTATCAAAAAATTCATCCTGTGATATAGTATGCTGGTAATTTGTTTTAAAATGATAGTAAGTGATTTTGTATTTGGCAGCGTCATCACCTTTTAAATCCAATTGCTTTAATTTAATTAATTGTTCCTGGTCTATTTTATCTTCAACGCTAAGGCCTTTTAGGTCTAACGAAATATTATCTATTTGAGTAAGACTGGTTAAATCCGGCTTTACATTTGTTTTCTTTGGGGCTTGTGCCACGCAAACGGTTGCTGCTAAAAACAAAACAAATAAAATTAAATTTTTCATGAGATTTATTTTTTAGTCGATAGTAGCCATCACTTTTAATTCAATGGCAATCGGCGTGGGTAATTTATTTATTTCAATAGTAGTTCTGCAAGGAGCATTGTTTTTAAAATACTCGGCCCAAATTTTATTATATTTCGGAAAATCATCTTTCATATTGGTTAAAAATACAGTAACGTCAATTATTTTATCCCAATTACTTCCTGCATCTTCCAAAATATATTTTATGTTTCTGAAAACACTATGGCATTGCGCTTCAATATCGTAACTAACAATATTGCCGTTTTCATCTAATTCAACTCCCGGAATTTTTTTTGTACCGCGTTCACGTGGACCAACGCCACTTAAAAATAAAAAATTGCCCACACGACGCGCGTGAGGATATAAACCTACCGGCTCAGGAGCCTTACTTGATTCTATTTTACTATTTTCTTTACTCATACTATTTGGTAAATGCCGAAGGCATCACTATGTGACAAATATAAGCTAAATTTGTGCTTTACATTGAAAAAAATACTGGTCATATATTTTACGCAAACAGGTCAGGCCAAACAAGCTATTGACGCTGTGTTAAAACCGTTTTTAAATAATGCGGATTATTCAATTTATTATGAATTAATAAAACCGAAAACTCGTTTACCTTTTCCATGGAAATATTCTGAATTTTTTGATGTTTTTCCTGAAAATGTGCACGCCATTCCATTCGAGTATGAACCTTTAACTGTTGATGTAAACACTAACTTTGATTTGGTAATTATTGGTTATCAACCATGGTTTTTGAGTGTTTGCCGTCCAATTAATTCTTTTTTAATGAGTGCAGAAGCAAAAAAATTATTGAATGATAAACCTGTTGTTACGATTATTAACTGCCGTAACATGTGGTTAAATGCGCAGGAAAAAATGAAGCAACGTTTACTAGATGTAAACGCAAAGTTGGTTGGCAATATCACGTTTGTAGATAAATCAGCAAACCTCACGAGTCTGGTTACGGTATTAGCGTTCGAGTTAAAAGGAATTAAAGAAAAGTACTTGGGAATTTTTCCGCGATATGGAGTTTCAGATAAAGATTTAGAGACGGCACCTGAGGTTGGTAAACTAATCGCGTCTTGTTTACAGCAAAATAATTTTGATAAACTGCAGGAGTTAATAGTTATGAAAGGGTTTGTGACAGTGAAGTCAAACTTACTGATAATGGAAGGGAGAGGAAAGGCATTGTTTCCGTTGTACGCCAACTATATTTCTAAAAAAGGAACTGCTGGAGCTTCCGAACGTCGCAGTCGTGTGAGAATTTTTGGAATTGTTTTACCAACTGCAATTCTTATATTGTCGCCAATTATTACTATCTTTTCACGATTAGCACCATTGTTGGCGGGAGGTAAAATCAGAAAACAAATTAAATACTATCAACAAAACCAGCTCAGATAAATTAAATTATGGCACTTGTTACGAGGGAAAATATTTTAAACTTCATACCGCAGCGTGATCCTATTTGCCTTGTTCATAGTATTTATGAGTGTAATGATGAAGCTTCAAAAACGGGTTTTTTTGTAGAGGAGAGTCATTTTTTTGTAAACGATGGTTGCTTAACCGAAGCGGGCATCATCGAAAACCTAGCGCAAACCTGTGCGGCTGGAGCTGGATATAACAGCAGTTTAAAAAACATGCCACCAAAAGTTGGTTTTATTGCTAATATTAAAGATTTGGTAATTCATGCTCTTCCCAAAGTAAATACTGAAGTTATTACAGAAGTTAAACTGAAAGCTTTTGTTATGAATGTCACTCTTGTTACCGTTCAATCGACCTGCAACGGACAGCCGATTGCTGAATGCGAAATGAAAATTTTTATTCAGGAATAATTTTAGTTTTATAAAGAGCCATCAGTTTTCATGCAACAATTAATGGTTGAAATAAAAAATGTAAGTAAGCACTATAAAAATGCTGCTCGCCCTGCTGTTAATGAACTTTCTTTAACTATTCCAGAACAAAGTATCTTTGGTTTGCTGGGGCCGAACGGCGCGGGTAAAACTACTTTAATATCCATGTTATGTAGTTTGTATAAACCAAATAAAGGAGAAATTTTAATTAATGGACTCGAGGTTTTCTCAAATTTAAAAGCCACCAAACAAATAATCGGTGTTGTTCCGCAAGAAATTGCTTTGTACTCGAAATTAACTGCTTATGAAAACCTGATGTTTTTGGGACAGATGTATGGGATAGAAACTGTAGAATTGAAAAAGCGAATTACTGAAAATTTGCAAATTTTAGGTTTAGAAGAAAATGCTAATCAGCAAATCCAAACTTTTTCAGGAGGAATGAAACGGCGGGTGAATTTAATTGCAGGAATTTTACACCACCCCAAATTATTAATTTTAGATGAGCCCACTGTTGGTGTGGATATACAATCGAAAACAGCAATAATTGAATGCTTGAAAAAATTGAATGTAGAGCAAGGAACAACTATTTTTTACACGTCACATCATTTACATGAAGCAGAAGATTTTTGCTCACACATAGCGATTATTGATGAAGGAAAATTAATTACGCAGGGCAAGACAATTGATTTAATTAAAGAAAATAATTGTTATACAATTGAAGAAGTGTATTTGAAAATAACGGGAAATAGATTCAGGGACTAAAAGAATCGGTCATCCCGAACTTGTTTCGGGACATTAAAGATGCTGAAACAAGTTCAGCATGACCAATGGAAAAATGAAAAAGCTACTATACTGCATATATAAAGAATACAAAGTGCTTGTGCGCGACAAAGCTGCTTTGGCCGTAATGTTTTTGATGCCAATGGCCTTGGTATTTATTGTAACTATTATTCAGGATTCTACTTTTAAGTCAGTGAATGAAACTTCTGTTCCGCTTTTGTTTGTTGATAATGATAAAGATTCTCTTTCATTTAAATTGGAAAGTGCTTTAAAACAAACTCACTTTTTTAAAGTAGTGAAAAAAAATATTTCGGAAGAGGAAGCAAAAACACAAATTGCAGAAGGTCATTTTTTAATTGGCATTGTTGTTCCGAAAAAGATTTCTGTTCAATTAAGAGAAAAAGCACAACACCGTATTTCGAAATTATTTCCTTCTGAAGACAGTGCAAAACACATTTCAAATTCGGCAACCTTGCAACTAAAAATTTATTTCGATCCGATCACAAAACAATCTTTTAAAGTTAGTATCAGTGGCGCTATCGATAAAATAGTTTCAGGAATCGAAATGCAAAGTATGATAACTGCTTTGGGACAAGAACTAAAAGATATTTCTCCAGAAAGTAAAAATACAGCAATGGACAATAGACCATTGGTAGAAACGGTTGAAGCGTATGCGGGAAAAAACGAAATGGCAATTGTTCCTAATTCAGTACAGCATAATGTGCCGGCTTGGACTATGTTCGCCATGTTTTTTATCTGCATTCCTTTAGCAGGAAATATTATTCGTGAACGGGAAGATGGAAGCGCGTTCCGTTTATTAACCATGCCGGGTTCTTACTTAAATGTTTTACTCGGAAAAATTTCTCTGTACCTAGTGGTGAATTTATTGCAGTTTTCATTAATGCTTTGCGTTGGTATTTATATTTTACCACTGCTAGGCCTGCCAACATTAGCCATTGGAAATAATTACTTAACACTTTTAAGTATTGCTTTAGCGTCGGGCCTAGCGGCTACGGGTTATGGTTTATTAATAGGCACAGTTTCTAATTCTCAAGATCAGGCTTCATTATTTGGCGCAGTAAGTGTTGTAATATTAGCCGCCTTGGGAGGCGTTTGGGTTCCCACTTTTGTAATGCCCGAAGTGATGCGGAATTTAAGTTCCATTTCTCCTCTCAATTGGGGACTCGAAGCATTTTACGGCGTGTTTTTAAGAGGCTTAAGTTTTGCCGGAATTGCCTTTCAGGTGCTCAAATTGATAATTTTCTTTCTTACCTGCGTTGGAGCAAGCTTTTATTATCAGACATACAAGCGAATGAGCTAGCTAAATCGACCTTTTTTTGCGACAAAAAAATTGTGCAAAAAATGTTACTAATCAAAATCCCAATTCGATTTAGAAAAACGAGTTAAATACCTTAAAATCATTTAATTAAGCTATTAATTCAAAAAAATGATTTTCTCCCCAAAAATTTCGACAAATATTAAAATATACCTACATTTGCACCCAAATTAGAAAAAACGCATTTATTTGTTCGGATTTCATGGGTAAGAGGACTTTATTTTTAGTTGTAGTTTTAGTTATTTCAGGACTGTTTTCCGGTAAAATTTCGGCTTCAGAACCTACTGAGCATTCTCATGCAGAACAAGATAGTATTCATGCGGCTTCTGCACATGCAACGGGTGGACATACAGACGGAAAAGAAGAAAAAATTGATATTGCCGCAGTTGCATTCGAACATATTTTAGATTCACATTACTGGCATTTTTGGGGTGAAGGTGAAGGAACAGTTGCCGCCCCACTTCCTATTATTATTTATTCAAATAAAGCAGGATTACAAGTGTTCTCATCTGGTAAATTCGAACACGGCCATGCTTCTTATGGTGTTTATAGTTTAGTTCATGAGGAAATTATCTCTTCTGATCCTGAAGAAAAAATTTACGATTTATCCATTACAAAAAACGTAATGCAATTATTTATTTCATCAGCGCTTATTTTCTGGTTGTTCACTTCAATTGCAAAAGCTTACAAAACAACTGGTATTAATTCAGCACCAACAGGAAAACAATCGTTTTTTGAACCATTAATTACTTTTGTTCGTGATGATATTGCTAAAGATAATATTGGAAGCAAGAGCGATAAATTTGTTCCATACCTTTTAACTGTTTTCTTTTTGATTTTAATTAATAACGTATTAGGGATGATTCCTATTGGCGCAAACTTAACGGGAAACATTGCTTTTACTTTTGTATTAGCAGCTTGCACTTTAATTGTTACAAATATTAATGCCAACAAAAATTATTGGATGCACATTTTAATGCCTCCGGTTCCGAAAGCACTTTATGTAATGATGATTCCGTTAGAGATTCTCGGCATTTTTACAAAACCATTTGCGTTAATGATACGTTTATTTGCAAACATGACAGCTGGTCACATCATCGTGATTTCGTTAATAGGACTAATTTTTTATTTTGAAACCTTGTGGATTTCCCCAGTATCTGTAGCATTTACTTTATTTATTGATGTTTTAGAATGTTTGGTTGCAGTATTACAGGCTTATATTTTCACTTTACTTACGTCACAATTCATTGGTGCGGCTGTTGCCGAGCATCATGCGGATGGTCACGGAGAAAATGATCATACAGAAGACGCAATTATATAATTAAGAATTTATTAACCATAAATAAAACCAAGAACAAATGACAGGAAGTATCGCAGCAATTGGTGCAGGTTTATCAGCTATTGGAGCTGGAATCGGTATCGGTTTAATTGGTGGCCACGCAGTAGAAGCTATTGCACGTCAACCTGAAATGTACAGTAAAATTCAAACAACAATGATCATCGCTGCGGCCCTTGTAGAAGGTGTTGCATTATTCGGTGTGGTTGTTGCTTTAATGGGTTTAAACTAATATAAATGTCCCTCACGGTTGGTGAGGGGCTTTATATTAAAATGGTTCAATGAAGCAGTTCAAAGTCGCTTCCTGATAAAAGAAAAAGAAATTAATAATGAAGCAGACGAAAATGGCGCTTCATCATAAAAAAAAGAAACATGAACAATTTATTCATCTTAGAAGCTTCACTTATAAAACCGGGAATCGGTCTTATAGTTTGGACAACAGTTGTATTTGTATTGTTGATTTTGTTGTTGAGCAAATACGCTTGGAAACCAATTCTGAATGCAATTAAAGAACGCGAAGAAGGAATTGCAACTGCTTTGGCAAGTGCTGAAAAAGCAAAAGCAGAAATGAGAGCTTTACAAGCTGGCAACGAAAAAATATTAGCTGAAGCTCGTGCGGAACGCGATGCCATGTTAAAAGACGCCCGCGACACAAAAGATTCTATCGTTAACGAAGCAAAATCAAAAGCAAAAAGCGAAACGGATCGTATTTTAGCTTCTGCTCGTGAACAAATCGCCAACGAAAAAAATGCTGCCATCACTGAATTAAAAAATCAAGTAGCTACTTTGTCAATTGAAATTGCAGAAAAGATTCTAAAATCAGAATTATCATCTGACGATAAACAAAAAGCCTTAGTTAATAATTTAATGAAAGACGTAAACCTTAACTAAAATGATTGTTGCCTCAAGATACGCTAAATCACTTATCGACCTTGCTGTTGAAACTAAACAGTTGGAAGAGGTTGCGAATGATATGCGCTTAATTAAACAGGTGTGTCAGGAAAACAGAGAGTTTGTTATTTTATTAGAAAGCCCTGTTGTGAAGACGGATAAAAAAATGGAGATTTTTAAATCCGTTTTCGGAGGAAAAATTTCTGTAACAACTGCTACATTTTTAGATCTAATTGCTAGAAAACGTCGCGAAGGTTATATTGATAACATCGCTTACGCATTTGATGAGCAATATAAATTATATAAAAACATTACCACTGCTGTTGTAACTACTGCAACTCCTTTAGATGCGGCTACAAAATCGAAAATAACTGATCTTGTAAAAAAGAGTGCAACAGGAGAAGTTCAATTAGTTGAGAAAATAGATAAAAGCCTTATTGGCGGATTTATATTAACCGTTAACGATAAACAAGTTGATACAAGCATAAAACGTAAATTGAATGATTTGAGAAAAAATTTCTCAACTAATCTTTACGTTCCGGATTTAAATTAACAATGAAGTAGAGCTCGCTTTATTATAAAAAGAAATTAAAAAATAGAAAGAATGGCAGAAGTAAAACCCGCAGAAGTATCTGCAATTTTAAGACAACAATTATCAGGTTTCAAAAGTGAAGCTGATTTGGAAGAAGTAGGAACTGTATTACAAATTGGTGATGGTATCGCCCGCGTGTATGGTTTATCTAAAGTTCAATCAGGTGAGTTAATTGAATTTGAAACAGGATTACAAGGAATTGTATTAAATCTTGAAGAAGATAATATTGGTGCCGTTTTATTAGGCCCGAGTGATAATATCCGCGAAGGTTCAACTTGTAAACGTACTGGTCGTATCGCATCATTAAATGTTGGTGAAGGTATGTTAGGTCGTGTGGTTGATACATTAGGAACTCCAATCGATGGTAAAGGTCCAATCACAGGAAAAACTTACGAAATGCCATTAGAGCGTAAAGCGCCAGGTGTTATTTATCGTCAGCCCGTAACTGAACCATTACAAACAGGAATCAAAGCAATCGATGCGATGATTCCAATTGGTCGCGGACAACGTGAATTAGTTATTGGTGATCGTCAAACTGGAAAAACTGCAGTTTGTATTGACACTATCATTAATCAAAAAGAATTTTTTGAAGCAGGTAATCCTGTATATTGTATTTATGTTGCAATCGGACAAAAAGGTTCAACTGTAGCAAATATATTACAAACATTAACAGAATCTGGCGCAATGGCTTATACAGTTATTGTTGCGGCTAATGCTTCTGATCCAGCTCCAATGCAATTCTACGCTCCATTTGCTGGTGCTGCAATCGGAGAATTTTTCCGTGATACTGGTCGTCCAGCATTAATTGTATTTGATGATTTATCAAAACAAGCAGTTGCTTACCGCGAAGTATCTTTATTATTACGTCGCCCTCCAGGACGCGAAGCATATCCTGGTGACGTGTTTTATTTACACAGTAGGTTATTAGAGCGTGCTGCAAAAATTAACGCATCAGATACAATTGCACAAAGCATGAATGATTTACCTGAATCAATCCGTTCGATTGTAAAAGGTGGAGGTTCATTAACAGCTTTACCAATTATCGAAACACAAGCGGGTGACGTTTCTGCATATATCCCAACCAATGTAATTTCAATTACTGATGGTCAGATATTTTTAGAAGGTAACTTATTTAACGCGGGTGTTCGTCCAGCTATCAACGTAGGTATTTCGGTATCACGTGTGGGTGGTAATGCTCAAATTAAATCAATGAAAAAAGTAGCTGGTACTTTAAAATTAGATCAGGCACAATATCGCGAGCTAGAAGCTTTCTCGAAATTTGGCTCGGATTTAGATTCAGTTACAAAATCAGTATTAGATAAAGGTTCACGTAACGTGGAAATTCTTAAACAAGGACAGTTCTCTCCATTACGCGTTGAACAACAAGTTGCGATTATTTATTTAGGAACTAAAAACTTATTACGTGATATTCCCGTTAATAAGGTTCGTGAATTCGAAAAAGAATATCTTGATGTACTAGAGCGCAAACATAAAACCACTTTGGATGAATTAAAAGCTGGTCAGTATAGCGATACTATCACCGGCATTTTAGAAGTTGCAGCAAAAGACCTTGCGTCGAAATATAAATAATTAAATTCTCAATAAAAAAGAGATGCCTAATTTAAAGGAAGTACGGAATAGGATTACATCAGTTGGTTCAACCATGCAGATCACAAGCGCCATGAAAATGGTGAGTGCTGCAAAATTGAAACGTGCACAAGATGCTATCACGCAAATGCGTCCTTACGCAGAAAAATTAAAAGACATTTTAGCGAACGTAAGTAGTAGTTTAGATAATTCTGAAAATTCGTTTTCTCGTAATTCTGGCGGTAAAAATATTTTAATTATTCCAATTTCCAGTAATCGTGGATTAGCCGGAGCATTTAATGCTAACATCGTTAAAAAAACTTGGAGTTTAATTCGTAACGAATACAATGGTTATAACGTTACAGTTTTACCCGTTGGAAAAAAAGCAATGGACGCTTTCCGCCGCACTGATTATTTCATTAGCGGACAAGATCTCCCTCACAATCTTAATGAACTATTTGACGGATTAAGTTTTGCAAAAGCTGCTCCAGTTGCTGAAAAGATAATGGATGCCTTTGCTAATAAACAATTCGATAAAGTGATTGTTGTTTACAATCAGTTCAAGAACGCAGCAGTACAATTTGTACAAGCTGAACAATTATTACCAATCGTTCCTCCAACATTAGATGTGAATGCAAAAACAACTACAACAGATTATATTTATGAGCCAGGGAAAGAATTTATTGTTAACGATTTAATCCCTCGTTCTATAAAAACACAATTTTATAAAGCATTATTAGATTCAGTAGCTTCTGAACATGGCGCTCGTATGACGGCCATGCACAAAGCAACAGATAACGCAAAAGAACTATTGAAGAACTTAAAAATTTCTTACAATAAAGCACGTCAAGCTGCAATTACCAATGATATTTTGGAAATTGTTGGTGGTGCAGAAGCGTTGAACGGATAATCCGTTTGATTCGATTTTAATTTTATACAGTTTACGGAATAAAATTAAAATCAAATTCATCAAATGTAGAAGCATAAGATGAATTTTTAAATAGTAATTAATCCCGTAAGATTAATGAATAGGTCTTCGCTTTCCTGCGAAAAACTCCAATTTCATTCTTCTTGCGACAAAAATAAAAAAGAGAACTATGAAGTTATCCATGTTTAAATTTAATCTGCCCAAAGAATTATTGGCAGAGTATCCTGCGAAAAACCGTGATGAAAGCCGCTTAATGGTTGTTGAGCGCGCAACAGGAAAAATCACACACAAAAAATTTAAAGACATCATTAACTATTTCGACGATGGTGATGTGATGATGTTAAATGACACAAAAGTATTTCCTGCACGTATGTACGGGAACAAAGAAAAAACAGGCGCTAAAATTGAAGTATTTTTATTGCGTGAGTTAAGCGCTGAAAGTCGTTTGTGGGATGTGTTAGTTGATCCGGCTCGTAAAATTCGTATTGGTAATAAATTATATTTTGGCGAAAACGATAGTTTAGTTGCCGAGGTAATTGAAAATACGACATCACGCGGACGCACATTACGTTTTTTATATGATGGTTCGTATGAAGAATTCAGAAAAGTATTATATGACTTAGGAGAAACGCCATTACCAAAATACATTAAACGTAAAGCTGAGGAAAGTGATATCGAACGTTATCAAACTGTATTCGCGAAAAACGAAGGCGCGGTTGCTGCACCAACTGCAGGCTTACACTTTAGCAGAGAATTATTAAAAAAATTAGAAATTAAAGGTGTGAATTTTGCGCCAATAACATTACACGTTGGTTTAGGAACTTTCAGAACTGTTGAGGTTGAAGATTTAACTAAACACAAAATGGAAAGCGAAGAAGTGTTGATTTCTGCTGATACTTGTAAATTAGTTAATGATACTAAATCGAAGAAAAAAAGAGTTTGTGCGGTTGGTACAACTGTTATGCGTGCCGTTGAATCTTCAGTTTCTACAACGGGACAATTAAATCCTTACGTGGGTTGGACAAATAAATTTATTTTTCCGCCATTTGAATTTAACGTTGCAAATTGTATGATTACTAACTTCCACATGCCCGAATCAACTTTGTTGATGATGGTAAGTGCGTTTGGTGGTTATGATTTAGTTATGAAAGCCTACAAAGAAGCAATTAAAGAAAAATACCGTTTCTATTCGTATGGCGATGCGATGCTGATACTGTAATACTTATTATAACGGGCTGTTTCAAAAGAACAGCCTTTTTTTATTAATTTGAAACCAATACATTAGTAATATAAAATGGCACAACCTAAATTAGATAACATCTTGTTTCTGGATATTGAAACGGCGCCTGTTGTTTATAAATATGCAGACTTAAACCCCGCCGTAAAAGATTTGTGGGATAAAAAATGGGCATACAATCCTGATAACAAACCCAGTGAGCTTTACAAAAAGGCAGGCGTATATGCTGAATTCTCGAAGGTAATTTGTATTGGTCTTGGTTATTATCATCAAAATAAATTCAGAGTAAAAGCAATTGTAAATACAGATGAAAAAAAACTGCTTCAGGAATTTGCTGAATTAGTAAAAACACATTTTAATAAAGCTGAACATTTTTTATGCGCGCATAATGGAAAAGAATTTGATTATCCGTTTTTGAGTCGCAGAATGATTATTAACGGTGTTGATTTTCCAAAAAACTTTCAGCTGCAAGGAAAAAAGCCTTGGGACGTAAAACATCTCGACACAATGGAAATGTGGCGATTTGGCGATATTAAAAACTTCACCTCTTTAAATTTATTGGCGAATGTTTTAAATATTCCATCGCCAAAGGATGATATGGATGGAAGCCAGGTTGCAAAAGTGTATTACGAAGAAAAGAACATCGATAAAATAAAAACCTATTGCTTAAAGGATGTTATTACCTTAGCAAGAATATACATTAAGTATACCGGACAAAAAACGCCTGAAGATAAAGACATTGTTTACACAAAATAAATGAGCGACAAAAAAAATATAGGTGTTATTGGGAGTGGAAGCTGGGCTACTGCTATTGTGAAAATACTTAGTAATAATTGCGATAGCATCAATTGGTATTTCAGAAACGGAGAAGATGTTGAGTACATAAAAAAGAATCATCACAATGCAAAATATTTAAGCTCGGTTGATTTTGATGTGAAGAAAATAAATTTCTTTACCGATGTTAAAGACTGTATTTCAAAATCGGACATTCTTATTCTTTCAATTCCCTCAGCATTTTTGCACACAAGTTTAAAGAACATTGATAAAAATGATTTCAAAAATAAATTAGTATTCTCTGCCATCAAAGGGATTATCCCTGAGTATAATTTAATTGTTGGTGAATATTTAAACACGGTTTACGAAATTCCATTCGAGGATATTGGTGTAATTACAGGGCCTTGTCATGCTGAAGAAGTAGCAATGGAAAAATTATCCTATTTAACTATTGCTTGTTCTAAAGTAAGTAATGCTGATGTTCTCTGCGCATCGTTTAATTGTCGTTATATAAAATCTACTTCGAGTGATGATATTTATGGTACTGAATTATCTGCAGTTTTAAAAAATGTTATTGCTGTGGCGGGAGGAATTTGTCATAGCTTAGGTTATGGCGATAATTATTTAGCTGTTTTAATCAGCAATGCTATTCAGGAAATAAAACGATTTGTGGATGCGGTGCATCCGATCGATAGAGATATAAATGCTTCTGCATATTTGGGAGATTTATTAGTAACGGCGTATTCTCAATTTAGCCGTAATCGAATGTTCGGAACGATGTTGGGAAAAGGTTATGGTGTGAAGCAAGCACAATTAGAAATGAACATGATTGCTGAAGGATATTACGCTGTAAAATGCGTTTATGAAATCAACAAAAAATATAAAGTCGACATGCCTATTACCAACGCGGTGTACAATATTATTTATGATAATAAAGATCCGCGCCATGAAATGAATCTGTTGTCGGAAAAGCTAACATAACTAACCACTTAGCACTAATCACAAACCACTGAAAACATTCGCTAATATTATTTCTGTGCTTTTTCATCCGCTGTTAATGTGCAGTTATGGTAGTTTATTATTTTTCTTTTTTTTACGCGGCTCCATTTATTATTATCTCACACCAACAAATTTGAAATGGATTATTTCAGCAATGATATTTTCATTTTCATTTATTCTTCCTGTTATTAATATTTATATTTTGTTTAGATTGAACCGAATCAGTTCTTTGAGATTGGAAAATCAAGAGGAAAGAACATTTCCATATGTTTTAACCTCTTGTTTTTATTTTGGTTTATTTTATTTGTTTTTAGATTTAAGCGTTTGGCCAAGTATAAAAGTTCTAATTTTCGGTGGAGGATTATCGATTTTATTTACTGCCTTAATTAATTTAAAATATAAAATAAGTGCGCACATGGTTGGCATTGGTGGTTTGTTGGGCTCGCTTATTGTTGTTTCTTATGTTTTGAAATACAATGCGGTGCCTCAAATTGTTTTTTTGGTTTTGGTAGCTGGAACAATCGCTACTTGTCGTTTGTTTTTAAAAGCCCACGAACCAAAACAAATTTATTCTGGATTTTTTCTAGGCTTGTTAACGCAGATAAGTGTTTTCCTTGTTTTTTTATTTTTTAACTTTAATTAAAATTGAATTTAGTAACAGGCGCAACCGGTTTAGTAGGCTCTCATGTTTTGCTTACACTTCTTCAGCAAGGACAACCTGTTGTTGCGATGAAACGCGCTTCGAGTCATGTAAAGGAAGTTGAAGAAATATTTTCTTTTTACACTCCCAATTATAAAGAACTCTACAATAAAATTATTTGGCGCGAAGCAGATTTAAATGATGCGCTTGGTTTTGATGAATTGCTAAAAAATGTAACTACTGTTTATCATTGCGCCGCACTAATTTCTTTACATGATAAAGACAGAGATCAATTAATAAAAGCGAATAAGGAAGGAACCGCGAACTTAATAAACGCTTGCATTATTAATAAAATTGAAGCGTTTTGTTTTGTTAGCTCCATTGCTACGTTGCAGAATAAAGATATCAGAACAGATATTGATGAAAAAGTATTTTGGAAAACAGCTCCCGATCAAAGCGCTTACTCGCTCAGTAAATATTTAGCTGAACAAGAAGTTTGGCGCGGAATCGAAGAAGGCTTGAATGCTGTAATAGTAAATCCAGGCGTAATTGTTGGTCCGGGTAATTGGGGTAGGGGCACCGGACAGCTAGTTTCCTTAAGTGCAAAAGGCGTTAAATTTTATACTGAAGGTGTTACTGGTTTTGTTGGAGCAATAGATGTGGCGGGTGCAATGGTTGCATTAATAAATAAAAAAATATTTGGTGAACGTTTTATTTTAGTGGAAAATAATTATCCGTTTAAACACATACTTGATACAATCCATACTGAACTTGGTAAATCGCTTCCGAAAATTAAGGCCGGAACAGGTCTTTTAACATTAGGCAAGTGGTTCAGTTTTTTGATGCCGGATGGACAAAAACTTACCTCGTCTACCATTTCCGCTTTGACCTCAAAAGCAACGTTTTCTAACCGAAAATTGAGCCTCTTTTTAGATTATAAGTACACAAGTATCGACGAATGCCTTAAATTCGCATCTAAATGCTATTTATCGAGGGGTTAGCTCTTGGAAGTAACTATTTTAATATCAACTGGTTAAAATAGGGTTTGGTAGTAAAAAAATTGGTTTTTGTATGTAAAATATATATCTTAGTCTACTAATTTAAGGAAGTTATATGCATATTGCCATCGCGGGGAACATTGGGTCAGGGAAAACTACATTAACATCTTTACTTGCAAAGCACTATAAGTGGCATGCGCACTACGAAGACGCCGACGACAACCCATACTTAAACGATTTTTATGAAGATATGCAGCGCTGGTCATTTAACCTGCAAGTTTACTTTTTAAATAATCGCTTCAGTCAGGTTTTAGATATACATAAAGGAAAACACACGGTTGTACAAGACAGAACTATTTATGAAGATGCATATATTTTTGCACCAAATCTTCATGCAATGGGTTTAATGACAACACGTGATTACGAAAATTATTTTGCGGTATTTAAATTAATGGAGAGTTTAATTAAAGCGCCCGACTTAATAATTTATTTACGTGCATCCGTTCCTACATTGGTAAAACAAATACAAAAACGCGGACGGGATTATGAAAACTCAATTCGTTTAGATTATTTAAAGCGATTGAACGAACGTTACGAAGCTTGGGCTACCACTTACGAATCAGGAAAATTATTAATCGTTGATGTTGATGATATTAATTTCAACGAGAACAAAGAAGATTTAGGAAAAGTAATAAGATTAATCGACGGCCAATTAAACGGATTATTTAAATAGATTTTGAGCGACGGTACACATATAGAAGAAGCGTTTTTTAAAAGTCATTTTTTAAAAGTAATCGATTCTTTAAAGAACGGCAACGAAGTATTGTTGGCCTACGATGGTGTATTGAACGTTGATACAATTTCCCGTTTGGAAACAGAAGTAGAAGGAAAAGTTACTGCGCTGCAAATTCCAAAAGGCCCCTTAAAGAAAATATTTTTTATTTCGGTGGAAGCTTTACAAAACATGTTGATACATGGTGGTAAAGATGAATTAGGTCATCAGCACAATTATTTTATTCTTTCTAAAAGCCAAACAAAGGTGGAGATTGTAACTGCTAATTTGGTTCCTAATAGCTCTATAGATCGATTGAAATCTGATGTAGAACGATTGAATTCATTTTCAGATCCTGCAGAGTTGAAAGGATATTATATGGAACATCTCGAGAAAAACGAGATTAGTGATAAAGGTGGAGCGGGTTTAGGATTTATTACTATCGCTATGAAAAGTGGAAATAAATTAGGATTCGCTTTCGATCAAATCAGTGATTCATTGTCGCTGTTCATGTTAAAGTCTACTGTTAACTTAGAATAATCTTTTTTATTTAATGATTCAAGGTAACCGTGCCATACTGTTTTTAACGTCATGGTATCCGGTTCAATCAAATCCCTCACACGGTATTTTTGTAAAGAACCATGCCATTGCCTTATCGCATTTTCAAACTGTTATTGTGTGTTATGCTTATGCGTGTAATGAAGGTCAGTATTTTAAAGTTGAGCATAAAAACGTAAATGAAAATTTAACGGAGTATATTGTTAGATATCCAAAATCTTCAGGAATTTTAAAACCACTGAATTCATTTTTGAATTATAGAAAAGCTCACAAATTATTAATCAAATATTTATTTCAAAAAAAAATAAATGTAAAAGCCATTCAGGTGAATGTGATTTTTCCTGCCACCATCGTTTTAAGTTTATATAAAAAAGAGTTCCGAGCAAAACATACCGTTGTGGAACATTGGAGTGGTTATTTGCCTGATGATAACAGTTACAAGGGAATGATTTTAAAACATTTCACAAAAAAATGCATTTCGGGTGCTTCAAAAATATGGCATGTTTCATTATTGCAAAAAGCAGCTATGAACATGAATGGCTTAAATGGTAATTACGAATTGATATATAATGCCGTAAATGTAAAAACATTTGGTTTGCGAACTTCTTTACCAGAACGAATAAAATTATTGCACGTTTCTTCTTTGGTGGAGAAAGAAAAAAACATTAGTGGAACGTTCCGTATTTTTAAAAAACTTCAGGACCAAAATTTTGATTTTGATATTGTAATTGCGGGTGGTGGCGGAAACGAATTAGCTGCAGCAAAAGAATTAGCTGGGCAATTAAAATTAAACAACATCACGTTCACCGGAAATTTATCCCCCGATAAAGTTAGTGAACTCATGCAACAAAGCAACGCTTTAATTTTGTTTAGTAAGTATGAAGGAATGCCTGTTGTTGCTTTGGAGGCTTTAAGTTGTGGCTTACCTGTTTTTGGAAGCAGTGTTGGTCAACTCCCACTTTTTGTAAAAGAAGAATTTGGTGTGATGGTGGAAAAAGGAAATGAAGAACAAATGACTGAAGCGCTAAAAAAACTATTCTTAAAAAATTATAATTTTAATTCTGCAGCCATGCATGAATTTGTTTTAAAACACGCATCCTACGAGGCGGTAGGAAAACAAATGAACGAACTCTATAAAACACTATAGGTAGTCATTCTGGGATTGCCTTGGAACCTTAAGCTCAGCCCAAGCTGTCATTCCGCCGCCAATGGCATAGCGGAATCTCAAAACGTCAAGCAAGGCTTGACATTTTGGATTGTACAAAGTCAGTCAGCGCAATAAATTCCTCAACACTTAATTGTTCCGGTCGTTTTTGAAATACAGGGGGTAAGTCTGCATCATCAATATGAATAATTGGACGAATAGAATTACGAATTTGTTTTCGTCGCTGATTAAAAGTTGTTTTTACCACTTTCGTGAACAGCTCTTCGTCGCATGATAATTTAGTTCTTTTATTTCGTCTTAAACGAATAACTGCAGATTTTACTTTTGGTGGCGGGGTAAAAACGTTTTCATTTACGGTAAATAAATATTCAATATCATAGAAGGCTTGAAGTAATACGCTTGTAATACCATAAGTTTTAGTTCCCGGTTTTTCGGCAATCCGCATAGCAACTTCTTTCTGAAACATTCCTACCACACAATCAACATCGTTTCTGTTATCCAAAACTTTAAATAATATTTCAGTAGAAATGTTGTAAGGAAAATTTCCAACCACATTAAACTTACCTTTTATGATTTGCTTAATGTCAAACTTTAAAAAATCTTCTAATAAAACATTATCAGCTATTTCAGGGTAATGTTGTTTTAGATAAGGAACCGAATCCGTGTCAACATCTAAAGCCCAGAAATTATTTTTTAAATCAGCTGCTAAATATTTTGTAAGAACGCCTGTGCCAGGACCGATTTCAACAACGGTTGCTCCGTTGTTAACTTCTAAAAGCGAATCCACAATTTTTTTAGCAATGTTCTCATCATTTAAAAAATGTTGACCTAAATGTTTTTTGGCTCTTATTTGTTGACTCATATAATTTAATCTGTGCAAATCCGCGATCGTGATAGTTATCGAGATTGCGGTTATTTTTCGGCGTTTAAATGTTCGTAATCCGGATCATACACCCGAAAGATAGTGTTTTTACGCAAACGAATGTGTTTATCCTGAATGTAATTTACAACCAAGCCGACAGCTAAAAAAATGCCGCCTATTTTAAATGCTCGCTCATTTACAAGTGGAGTTCTGCTGAAAATGGCGTTATTCGTAACGTCTAGTAACGGAAACAAAATGCCAGCGCCAAATAAATAGCGACTAAAATTTCCACCTTTGATTTTTATTTTTTTTATTTGATCAAGTCTGATAACAGTGCCGTCTTTAAATGCCAGAAGGCTGTCATTCATATTTGCTATTTGTTTTGTTTTACAGAAAACAGTGCCTTTTAATGTGTAAGTAAAATCTCTATTCAGAAAAAATTCAAAATTTTTCTCTCTTCCAAAAACAGAAAAATAATTCATATCTAAAACTTTCTGGGAAAAGGATATTTCCCAAATGGCCAGAAGGAAAAATATGAATTTAGTTTTATTCAATAATTTCTAATAAAGTCCGGAAGGCATTAAATTTATCGCCGTATTTTTGTTTTACATCCGCTTGTAAAGCTGGCGCAAATTCTTTCTGATATTTTTCAATGTCAGGCATTTGTTTAAAAGTGTATTGAAAAGAGTAGGTGTGCCCCGTATCATTTTCATGTAAGACACGAATTATTTTGCTATCCACAAAACAACCTGATTTCATTACATCCGGTATGTGATGACTTTTCATCCATTGAATCCATTCGTCGTGAACCGATTCATCAATATTTACTGTAACGTTATAGATAAACATAAAATTTATTTTATAATAAAACTGCGCATACTTATACTGCCGGCTTCCATGCCTTCGTATAAATAAGAAATATTTTCTTTTTCTGTTTTTAATCCTAATGGATAAATCATTGGTAAATAATGGTCGTTAGTGGGGATGGATAATAAAGCGCTCTTGCCTAATTTTTCGTATTCTACTAATGATTTAAAATCACCTTTGTCTAATAAACTTTTAACTGTTGTATCAAATTCAATTGCCCAATCGTAACCGCCATTTGCATTAGCAAAATCTACCATTCCTAAATTATGAACGAGATTACCGCTACCAATAATTAGAACTCCTTTGTTGCGAAGGAATGCTAATTGTTTTGCTAATTCAAAATGATAAGAAGCGGGTTTGTAGTAATCAATACTTAATTGAAAAGTTGGAATATCAGCAGCGGGATACATGTGTTTTAAAACTGTCCAAGCGCCATGGTCTAAACCCATTGTATTATCAACTTCAATTTTTGGCGAAGTAATTTTTTGGTTTACTTCTTTAGCTAATTCAGGAGCGCCAAGCGGTTCGTATTTTACTTGGTACAATTCATCAGGAAATCCACCAAAATCGTAAATAGTTTTTGGATTAGCAGTTGTTGAAACATAAGTGCCACGCGTTAGCCAATGTGCAGAAACAACTAAAATGGCTTTTGGTTTTGTAATTGTTTTTTGAATGCCGTTTAATGTTTTGGTAAATGCATTATCATGTACGGCGTGCATAGGATTGCCATGACCAATAAAAATAACAGGCATACGTTCCGTGTTATCACCTTTACCTAATTCATTTAAAACGGTTTCTGCTTTTGTAACTAATGGTGTGGCCATAACGAGCGATAATGATTTTATAAAACCTTTCCTATCCATTGTCTAAATTATCGCCACGTAATTTTCTGAAACGTTTGCGGGCTTCCACAGCGTAAATACTGCCGGGATATTTGGTTAGCACATCCTGATAACTTTGTTTCGCTTTTTCAATATCGTTTAATTTTTTCTCGTATAACTCTGCTAATTTAAATTGAGCATCATCGCCATATAATTCGGTTGGATAATATTCTAAAATATCCTTGTACATTTTTTCAGCTTCAGGATATTTTCCTAAGCACGTAAAAATTTCCGCTTTCTTATAATTAATATCATCGCCTAAAGTATGTGTAGGAAAAATTTTATTGATGCTATCCATTTCGGCAATAGCTTCTGTGTATTTATGCTGGAGAATTAATAAATCGGCTGCTGAAAAACGAGCCAACGGTGCAGCGTTAGTATCCACGCCAATGGCATCTGTAATAATTAAAGATAAATCTAAAGCATCGTTGGCAATTAATTTTGTTGTAGAACCTTTTAGCACATCGGCTTGTGTTTTAGCCCAGTTAAAATCGCCGGCATAATAACTTAGTTTAGCGTTACGGAATTTGGCTTCCTGACCAATAGGCTCGAACTTAAAATCTTTTTCAACTTGTGAATACAACAACGATGCGTCCCAAATTGTATTTTTAATTAAATAAATATCTCCCAATTGAATTTTGAACTCTGCCCTTGTTTGGGGGTCAATGCCGGGATTACTAATAATATCTTCAATAAGTGATATTGCAGCATCTTGTTTATTTAAATAATACGTTTGCAATCTCGCAAGATTAGAAATTAAAAAATTAGCAATCTGACTGCCTTTGTATTTTTCAACTGCTTTAGTAAATTTATTTTCGAGAGCAATTAATTCTTCGGTTGTTGGGTTTGCTTTTTGTGTGAGGTATTGATAATCGCAATTTATTAAATCAATACAAGCGATATCATAATAACCATACTTATCACCTTTATCAATAACATATTGAAAACATTTTTGCGCTGTTTCAAAACGTTCGTTGCTTACACAAAGTTTGGCGAGTTCATATAAACGTTTACCATCTTCTTTCAAACGTTTATCAATGGATTTAGTTTGTATGAAAGAACCTTCAAAATCTTTTTGCTGATTCTGAATAAAAATCAAAAACTCAGATAATACAATTTTATCAGGATGTTGCTGAATACGCTTTTGCAATTCTTGTTTCAGAATGGGGTTTTTAAAACCTCCTTCATCGTCATCATAACCTAAACCATTTTGTAAAAAATTTTGCGCAGTATACAATTCGCTATCTCTGAATTCAATCGCATCGAGATACTCGTTAATCATGGCTTTTAAATCGCCTTTGCGTTTGTAAACTTCTGCGGTTTCGTAATAGTAAGGATACTCAGGAGTTTGCTTGCGACCTTTTTTATAAACATCTAAAGCGTAATCATAAAGTCCTTCTTCCATAAATGCAACCGCCAGTGGTTGAATATAACTTTGCATGGGAATTACTTCTTTAACAGCTTTTTGATAATTTTCGTTTTCTTTTTTCGGTTCGCTTTGTGCTTTGTAAAGTTTTCCGATTAAAATATATAGGTTTGTATTTTGAGGATTGCGTTTTAATTGTCGTTTGCAAATTTTTTCAGCCCGGTTATAATCTTTTGCACCAACAAGTCCAGCGTAATAATTCGCAAACCATTGATCGGAAGCTTTATCGTACAATTTTTCTAAATACACATTAGCCTTATCATATTCTTTCTGTTCTAAATACTGAAGCGCTAATTTATCATCCTGATTTTTTTGGGAAAAAGAATTTATCCCGAAAAATATCAGCAATAAAAACAATCTATTTCTTAATGAAAAACTCACAATTTAATTTATTAAAGTTAAGGAAATAAAAGGGGGTATAAAACACTCCGATATAAATTAATGTTAATGGGATTTTCGTTTTTAAGTAAATGTTTATTGAAGAATGTGCGTGAGCGATTGTAACGAAAAGCCCGGAGCCCGAAGGGCGAGGACTTGTAGTGGAAAGCGCGACCCGCAGGGGCACGCCCAAAACATAAATAGAAAATTAATTAAGAACAAACGTCAGAAGAACTTCTTTGCCATTATTGTTGAACTCAACTTTATCGGCTAAGTGTTTCATTAAAAAAACACCGCGACCATTTACTTTATCGATGTTTGTTGGGTCGGTAGGATCGGGTAAACCATTATAATCAAAACCACTTCCTTCATCACTCACCGAGAAAGTTAATTTTTTCTCTAAATTTTCGAAACCAATTTGAACTGATTTTTGCGGATTGTTTTTATTACCGTGAGAAATTGCATTGTTTACAGCTTCAGTAACTGCAATTAAAATATTACCGAAATTATCTTCGCTCACATTATATATTTCGCAAACGTCTTCAATAAGGCGTTCTACTAAACGTAAATTATCTGATGATGATTCTATTTTTAATTTCTGTCCTCTCGCCGGTATCATTTACTCACGCTATTAAAATAATTATTTACCTTTTCTTTATAGAACGGTGTTAAACTTGGGGGAACCGTGTTTAGCAGTTCCAGTTCCTTTTCTTTCATTCTTTTATACTCTAAAAACTGGCTAGGGTTACTTAAATTTTCATTTTTCGCCTCATTACTTTTCCTTTTTTCGTCTTGCTCGCGTTCTCTCTCGGCTTTTTCGCTTTCTAGGAGTTTTGTTAAAATGTCCTCCTGACGCTTCATGGTTTCCTGCGTAATTGCCTTATTTACAATGTCTTTCTCGGTTTGTTCCATCATATCAGCCAGATTTCCACCAGGGTTTTGGCCCTTATTTTTCATCTGATCCATCATTTGCATTAATTGTCGTCTCAAAGCCTCTTGTTGAGCCGCCATTTTAGCCAATTGTTCAGAGGTTCCGGGCATCATATTTGGCATTTGGCCTTGCTGACCTTGACCCATGCCGCCTGGCTTTTCGCCTGGTTTTTGCCCAGGTTTCTGACCCGGTTTTTCACCTGGTTTTTGCCCTTTGGCTAATGATTCTTTTAATTGTTTGAGTTGCTCATTCAATTGTCTTTGCATTTGACTCATGCTTGGTTGTCCGGATTTAGGAACTTTGCCTTCGCCACTTTTTTTCGGTTTTTTACATTTGCCGCCGCCTTCACTTTTCATTTCATTTTTTTTCTTTTGGTTGCCTTGCATTTTTTCCAGCTCTTCGTTTAGCAACAGGGCTAAATTATTTATGGAAGTCATAGAGCCTTGCATTTGCATAGCGGCATCTGATGGAATTCTATCGGCTAACGACTGCACCGTTTTTTTCATAGTGTTATTAATAGAACTTATTTCGCGATTAACAAAAGCGCTGATTTGTGGTGTGCGTTTACTTAATGCTAATAAACTGTCTTCAATAATTTTTGAATCGTCTTGCAGTTTTTGTTGTTGTTGAGGAATTTTAGTGTATTGCGGATTATCAACTCTTGTTTTCGGTAAAATTTTAATTAAATCTTCTTGCGCGAAAGAAAGGTTTAATAAATTTTCTAAAATCTGACGAAGCGATGCGGCGTTTTCTTCTTCCTCTTTTTCTTCCATCTCGGCAGCTGCTTCTTCCATCTTCTCTTTCATGTCCTTCATTTCTTTCTCTGCTTCTTTTTGCGATTTAGAAGCGCTTTTTTTATTGTTTTTACTTAATGATTCAGAACTGTTTTCCATTTCCTCACCAGCTTTTTGTTCTTGCGGTTTAGTGTCAGGTAATTTATTAGGCTGTTCTAATTCAGAATTCTTTTTATCTAATTCTTTTAAATCTTCTTTGAGCTTATCAAATTCTTTTTTAACCTCATCCTGTTTTTGTTTTAAATCTTTACTATCGGCAGGCTTGTTGTCTTTCTTCTCATCTGTCTTGCCATCTTGGTTCTTATCGTCTTGCTTCTTGCCTTCGTTCTCCTTCTTCTCATCTGTCTTCCCATCTTGGTTCTTATCGTCTTGCTTTTTGTTCTCGGCTTCCTTCTTCCCTTCAGTCTCTTTATTTAGCTGCTCTTCTTTTTTAAGCAGCTCCTCTAATTTATCAATAGCTTTTTGTAATTTCTGTTCAACTTCAAATTGTTTAAAGGTTTCTAAAGCGCGGTCGAGTTCTTTTTCGATGTCTTTATTATTCATTTTCATTTCTTCAATTTTTTCTTGGATTTGGTTTTTATCCATTTTGTCCATCAACTTCTGCAACTCATCAAACATCTTTTTCATTTCAGGAGTCATCACATTCTCCATTAATTTCTCTAATTGTTTTTGTTTTTCAACAATAGATTCATCTTGCGGAGAGAACTCGTTTTGCATTTGGTTATTTTGCTGGTTTTCCTGTTTTACCTCATCAACTTTTTTCTCAAGCTGTTTTTGTTTATTAAGAATATCTTCAATTTTCTTTTTCTCTTCCCAGCCTAATTGTTTTTTGTCGTTCATTTTTTTCGACAAAGCATCTAATTCTTTTTGAAGTTCTTTTGCTTTCTTAATACTTTCATCTAAATCTTTTTCAATTTTCTCATTATTTTTTCCGGCGGCTTCATCTACTTCATCTAGAGTAGGAGCTTTAAAGGCCATTACTTTTGTTTTGGCAGACTTCGAACCATTCACGCCATCATTATCCCACACTTCAAAATAATATTCAATTTTATCGCCGGGTTTTAATTCGAAAGTGTTGGCATCAAAATAATAATAGTAAGATTGGGAGACTTGCGTTTTATTAACACCTAAAAATTTCTCTGCGGTTTCTTGTTTAGTATTCCCTAACGAATCGATTGTGTAATGTGTGTAATGAAATAATAATTTACTAAAACCGTAATCATCTTTAACGCTGCCGCTGAAATAAATATTTTTGAAATTAATTGAATCTACTTTTTCGCTCACATCAATATACGGAACCTGATCGGCTAAAACATTTATTCCGTAGTTAACCGAATCGCCATAGGTAGTAACAAATTGATTTTTTGTTTTTACATAATACGCAGTGCTTCGCAATAATAATTTACTGAAATTGAATTTATCTTTTGCCGATTCATTTAAATTAAAAGTAGTATCGCTAAAACCTAAAAATAAATTATTTGTGTTTTTAGTATTGAACTCCCAACTAACTTTTGTGCCTTGCGGAATTTGTAAATCGCCACTATTAGTGATGGTTTCGTCTTTTTTATTTAAGTAAGCAGGATATTTTAGCTTCACGCTGAATTGCATCAATGAGGGTTTCGGCATCACTTCTAATTTATATTCTTTCGAATTGTAACCTGCGCCGCTTAGTAAAAAATCGGTAGTGCTTTGCAAATTTTTAAAAGTGTAATTGAAAGAGATGTTATTTTCCTTCTCTAATTTAAATTCGCTGCCGTTTATCTTAATAAATAATTCATTCGGAATCTCACTTCCTGTTAATTTAACCTGCAACACAAAATCTTGCTGCTGCATTGCTTTTAGTTCGTTGTTCTGAATATTAAAACTAAAAGGCGCTTCACTCGCGAAATACGTTTGGTGATGCATTAAGCGCGATGTGCTCTTGCTAATAATATTCGGCCAGATAATGGCAATGCCAACGGTTAAGAATAAAGGAGGCAGGGCATATTTCAAATATTTTTTGTTATCCGAAATATTAATTGCCGATGAAAACGGAACAGGTTTTAATTCATTTATTTTTTGATTGATGCCCGCAACTAATAATTCATCTGAACCACTTAATGCTTTTTCGTTTTGTAACTGCAGCACGTTTAATAATTTATCCTGCACGTTTCCGAAATGTATTCCGATAATTGTGGCAGCTTCTTCGTAAGAAATAGTTTTTCCGTAACGCTTTAATTTTAATAATGGAACCGCAATATATTTTATCAATACAAAAACGCTGGTTGCTAAAAACGAATAAAATAAAAGACTGCGAATGGTTGTATTAAAATTCCCAAGATATTCCAACAAGACAACAACTAAATATGCGCTTACTAATAATCCGCTCGAATACAAAACCCCTTTTATTAATTGGTTTTTGTAATACTTGCGAATAAATTCATCAAGCTTATTAATTAATATGTTGTTATCGTTCTTCATTCGGTTCGACCCCTCCGGGGTCGTGGTATTGTGGGTGATCTTTTTTCTATAAACATTTGACCCCTCTGGGGTCATATTTATATAAGTATATTTTCTGTTTCTATTTGCACTCTATCTCTTTTGTAACTAATGTATAAATTTTACCCGTTATGCTTGATAGCTTCTGGGGTCGCCATATATATTGTTTTATTCTTAATGAACCCTCCGAGGTCATATTTATATAAGTATATTTTCTTTTACACTCTTTCTCTTTTGAACCTAATGTATAAATT
>JAYTSW010000130.1:0-2232 GCA_043745425.1 Sphingobacteriaceae bacterium
TTCCAACCAAATTGGTTCTCAATTAATTTTACCTTCCGCTAATACTCTTAATATCGATTATATTTGTTGAAGAACGAGAGTTCTTAGACGGACTGCCGTTAGCGGTCATTGTGAAGGACGACTACGCACGAGACCAGAAGTAAATTTTAATAAGAATTGACGCAAATAAAAAACATAAAAACTTTAACATTTGCAGCGACATTTCTGTTGTTGACAATTATTTTATTGGCGTTTAATTCTTGTAATCGTATTTACCGCATTACACATAAGCGTCATCCATTACCAAGCTCATTTGGAGACACTTTGAAAACAATTAAAAGTGAGTTTGAGAGAAAAGGGATTGAAAAGTATATCATATACACTTCAATAAATGGAAATTGTTTTGGACCAAGTTACAGTGGACGAGCAAAAATACTTTGGCTTGAGTATGAAGATTATTATTGTCGGACAATTTCAAAGGTGGCCAAAGACAAAAAAACAAAAGACAAAACAAGCACTTGCAACGCAGACCAGATTTTTCAAGAATTTAGAAATAAGCGACTTGACACAGTTGCAACTTTTCCTGCAGGTTATATGTATCTTGACCCAGCAACTATGGACAATATAGTAATTAAATGCAACGACTTAACTTTTGAAAGAAGCTTTGAACATTTTCCATTAACAACCTCACAAGACACGACTCATATTTTGTTTCAATTTTTAAAGACTATAATCAAAGAATAAAGACCTCGGAAAAGAAAAGCGTTAAGCATAAAATATGAATAGACAACGAATAACCAAGCAAGAACAACGAACCGCTAACAGCACCTACAAGAAATTGGCGGTTCAGTGGTTAAATGAAGCTTTGTGCTTCGTATCAAGTTCAGTGGTGGCAGACAGTTTTGTGCTCCGAAATCCCCAACTTCTTCTTAAATCAAGATGCTCCACAAAAGCATCTACAAAACTAACAGGATTATCAACACTTATTTTATCTTCCAATGAACTGAGCGAAATCTGAAAACGATCTTGCGTAGTAATAAAATTCATACCTTTTAATTTCAATCAAGATACGAAATCTTGATTGAAATTATTTACTTTTATGGATTACTTATAACAAAATTATTAGGCAGATTGTAGGGTTAATTCACAGTCTGCCGTTATCGGAAACTCGTTGTCGCAACTTCCAACAGTGTTGAAAGGAATGAATGACATAATAAATTGAAAAGACGAATTTAATTAAACTAAATAAACTCTCTGAATAAAAGTAACATGAAAACAAAATTACTTGTCATCATTTCGCTGCTCTCATATCAAGCTTTTTCTCAGACTCCAATAGATAATGGGTCAATTAATTATTCTGGGGTTGATTCCGAAACGGTTTCTACAAAAGATGCATATTTAATAGCACGAAAATGGTTTCTTAAAAACTTTAATGATGAAAATGCAAAAATTATATTGGATGATGCGGAAAACTTTCAATTGGTTGGAAAAGGAATATTGATTCCATTTTATGACAATCTCATTAAAAATGGTATTATTCAAGTAACCTTTAAAATTTCCTTTAAACAAAATAAATATAAATACGAATTTACAGATTTAATTGCAAAGTATTATTTTAGTGATGGAACATCAGGGCTTCGAGAAATGCCCTTGGAGAAATGGATAAACATTTCAACTTGGAATCCCCTTTTTGAAAAAATAAATAACCAGATAATAAATCTTGCATCAGATATAAAAAATGAAATGAACAAAAAAGATAATTGGTAAATGTAAAATACTTAGCGGAAAAAAAATATTTTGGCTTCTCTATAAGCGACAAATATCTTTAAGTGATTATATACGTTAACCTTGATATTGAAACATCAGACACTTAAAGCGGTTGCCTAACAGTAACAACACTTCACCTTTAAAATTTCAGAATATGAAATTAAAAAAAGGCGATTTTTTCATTGAGATAAATCTCATCGAATTAGTCGTTCTAATAACTACATTAAACAACTTATTCATGTAAATAATGACAGTTATTCAAATTACCAAGGGTGTTCTCGCACCCTTTTTTATTTTCGTAAGTTTGTGGTTGAATAAAGAATTATTGCGCGTGGTCGAGTATTCCGATAACAGATAAGTCAATGTTGCACAACCCTTATTAAAATCAAAATCACATAAAATACGGCTTCAATAGAGGCACTTTAAACGATGCAGTTTTTTCTAGTGAGATTTATAATTGAAAATTGTGAATACGGTAAAAACAAT
>JAYTSW010000131.1:0-8144 GCA_043745425.1 Sphingobacteriaceae bacterium
GCTTTTGCTTCTTCAATTCCTTCATCAATTTTCTCAATTACAAGCAGTCGTTCAAGAAAGTCATCAAGACTAAACTTTTTTGGAAACTTGTTTAGAGTATGTATGATTGTTGATTTTTGCATGGTATAAATTTACGAAAACAATGGTATGAATCAAAATGTCAAATTCTGACTTGATCTTTGAGGAAGAAGCAACTAATCTTTAACAAACTTCGAATAATAGTTTTTTTCATCAGAGTTTATCTTAATGAAATAGTAACCAGGTGATAAGGAAGAGACATCTAGTTGGTTTTTAAAAGGTGTTTTAAGAACTGTTTGGCCTAAATAATTTGTTATTTCAATGTTTGATTTTTGAAAATTATTTTGCTCCGATGAAATATTTAAGAAACTTAAGACCGGATTTGGGTAAAAATTAATATTTTTCAGGGCATTGTTTTCATTAATTCCAATGCTGCATCCTTGATTTATTTTATATACAAACGCATCTTGACTGCCGATGCAAGAAAGCGTAAAAGTACTTAATGATGGGTCAAAATCTGGAGTATATCTAAAGTAGCCAGTTGTAAATACATTTCCGCATCCATCCACGGTAATGGAATTACCTGCATCCATTGCTGTATCGCCTATTTGAATGGCCCACGCAAAATTTCCTGATGCGTCTAATTTTGAAATAAAAATATCGGAAGTGTAAGGATTAACAGAAGCTAATGTAAATGTCCCTGGACCTGGATCAAAATCTACTATATCTTTAAATTCTCCAGTTGTATAAACATTACCTAAAACATCAAGCGCTAATGAATATCCCCAATCTTCCTTAATACCTCCAAATCCTTTTGCCCAAAGAAAATTTCCGGATGCGTCAAGTTTACTTACATAAACATCAAAAGTACCGAAAGAAGTAAGGAGATATGTCCCTGGACCTGGATCAAAATCGTCTGTACCTTGAAAAATACCAGTTGAATAAATGTTCCCAGAAGGATCCAATTTAATTGAATATCCTTCGTCATATCCGTTCCCCTTCATTTGTTTAACCCAAACAAAATTACCTGAAGCATCTAATTTACTTATGTAAATGTCTTTTATGCCTGTGCTCGATCCATTAAGAGTATAAGTTCCAGGTCCGGGATCAAAATCAGCTACAGATTGAAATACACCCGTGGTATAAACATTTCCAGATGCATCAGTTTCAATAGAAGTTCCACCAATATCGCCCATGCCATCAATTTGTTTGGCCCAAACAAAATTACCTGAAGCATCCAATTTACTTATATAAGCATCGCCTTGCCATGAAGGAGCAACATACATGGTGTAAGTTCCAGGTCCTGGATCAAAGTCCGTTAATCCAGAAAAAGCCCCGGTAATCAACACATTATTTAAGGCATCAATAGTTATGTCAGTGGAATTTTGATTCGAGGAAACTCCGCCAATTTGCTTGGCCCAAACAAAATTACCCAACACATCAAGCTTTGAAATAAAAACATCTATTCCAGAAGAAGTAAAAGTATATGCGCCAGGACCAGGGTCAAAATCAACCGTATTTAAAAAAGTGCCAGTTGTGAAAATATTATAAGAAGCATCAACAAAAATAGAACTGCCATAATCATAATATGATCCTCCGGAAAATTGCTTTGCCCAAATAAGATTTCCAATAGCGTTAAATTTCGAAATAAAAATATCCCAACCTGTAGGAGCTGAAAGTGTATACGTACTAGGTCCCGGATCAAAATCTACAATTCCAGTAAAGTTTCCAATCGTATATATATTTCCCAATTGGTCATACGTAATTGATGTTCCTTGACAAGTACTGCCGGTGCCGCCTAATTGCTTTGCCCATTGTAAGCTTGGGGATTGCCCCTTAATTTGATTCAAACAGAAAATACAAATCAAAAAGAATAAACTTTTTCCCATGTAATATAAAGATAACAAAAAACCCCCACATTTCTGTGAGGGTTTCGAGATTAGGAATTAACCACTTCAATTTCTTTTACGAATTCGCTTTTAAAAATTTTAAGCGATTTTGAGTAGTTTAAAATGTTGTTGATGCTGAGTGCTGATGGTGAAGCGAACTCAAGCAAATTGCTTTCTTCTTTATCAGAAGTTTGTGTTGTTTGTAAAGAAGATGTAGGTAGAGTAGATGTTTTGATCATCGGCTATGGATTTGGGATTAGACATTAATACTGTTTAGTTTATATATCTTATAACGAAAGGTATTCCGTTTTATTGTGCAGGTCAATTTTAGGACAAAAAAATCCCGACCTAGTTATTAACAGGGTCGGGACCTCAAAAACTAAAAACCATGGCGTGTTTTTAGTTTATCTCGCTCCTGAACTCGTCAGGATTGATTTTCTTTAAAACCTTATTTATTTGATAAACAAGGTTTTGTTAACGGTTACTTATTTCTTACCGTCAAGCTTATCTTTAAGGTCAGATAAAGCCGAGATATCACCTAAAGTGGTTTTCTCTTGACTATCTTTTACCTTTTTAACAGCTTTTTTAGCGTCATCGTAATCAGCCTGTTTAGTGGCTTTTTCAACTTTACGAGCTTCGTCTTTCACTTCTTCAAACAAACGTGCATGAGAAACGACAATACGTTTAGCTTCTTTGCTGAACTCAATTACTTTGAAATCTAACACCTCTTCAGCTTTTGCAGAGCCACCTTCAGCTTTCGCTAAGTGACGTGCAGGACAGAAACCTTCAACACCATAAGGTAAACCAATAATAGCACCTTTGTCGTTAACGTTCATTACTGTTCCTTTATGCACTGAATCGATTGTGAATACAGTTTCGAATACATCCCAAGGATTATCTTCAAGTTGTTTGTGACCTAGAGATAAACGACGGTTTTCGCCATCAATTTCTAATACAACCACATCCATTTTATCACTCACCTTACAGAATTCGCTTGGGTGTTTGATTTTTTTGCTCCAAGATAAATCAGAGATATGTACTAAACCATCAACACCTTCTTCTAATTCAACAAACACACCAAAGTTGGTGAAGTTGCGAACAGTTCCTGTGTGGCGAGTTCCTTTTGCATATTTCTCCATAATCATATTCCAAGGATCAGGAGTTAATTGTTTCATGCCTAAGCTCATTTTGCGTTCGTCGCGATCTAAAGTTAAAACGATAGCTTCAACTTCTGCGCCAACAGTAACGAAATCTTGAGCGCTGCGTAAATGTTGACTCCAGCTCATTTCACTTACGTGAATTAAACCTTCAACACCCGGAGCTACTTCAATAAATGCACCGTAATCAGCAATAACAACAACTTTACCTTTTACTTTATCACCAATTTTAATTTCAGTGTTTAAAGAATCCCAAGGATGAGCAGAAAGTTGTTTTAAGCCTAATGCGATACGTTTTTTATCATCATCAAAATCTAAAATTACCACTTGAATTTTCTCGTCTAACTTAACGATTTCTTCAGGGTGGTTAATACGACCCCATGATAAATCTGTAATATGAATTAAACCATCAACACCACCTAAATCAATAAACACACCGTAAGAAGTAATGTTTTTCACAGTTCCTTCTAGTACTTGTCCTTTTTCTAATTTAGAAATGATTTCGCGTTTTTGGTTTTCAATTTCAGCTTCAATTAAAGCTTTATGAGATACAACTACGTTTTTGAACTCGTTATTGATTTTTACAACTTTAAACTCCATTGTTTTTCCAACGTAAACGTCGTAATCACGAATAGGTTTAACATCAATTTGAGAACCTGGTAAAAATGCTTCGATACCGAATACATCAACGATAAGACCACCTTTGGTACGACATTTAACGTAACCTTTAATGATTTCATCATTGGTAAGCGCCACATTAACACGATCCCAGCTTTTGTTGGCACGTGCTTTTTTATGTGATAATACTAATTGACCATGAGCGTCTTCAGCAGTTTCAATAAATACTTCCACTTTATCACCGATAGCTAAATCAGGATTGTAGCGGAATTCAGAAAGGGCAACAACGCCATCTGATTTGTAACCAATGTTTACAACAACTTCACGATTGTTTTTTGATACTACAGTTCCTTCTAAAATTTGAAGATCGCTGATAGTACTTAATGATGCACCATACAATTCATCTAATTTCGTACGTTCGTCGTTAGAATAATTGTCTTGTTTTTTTCCGATTGAATTCCAGTCAAAATCTGAATTTCCAGTTAAGGCTTTTTCTGCCATTTTTGTGTTATTTTACTTGTATCAAACAGTACAGGGCTTGTTTGAGAGGTTAGTTTTTAATTTTTTACCGAATCTCCCTGAAAATTTCGGGCTACAAATATACCATAAAAAATGGGCTTTATTTTTAATTTACTGAGATTTTAAATAAAAATAACTGGTTGATAATTAACTACTTAATTCTTTTGCTTTAAAACTAAAAAACCCATTAATTTGTAGAGTAAAAGATTATTAAACTAATGACCAAAACCTTAACGCACGGTATAGAAATTTCGGTGGAGTGTAAGTACTGGCCCGAGCAATCGAGTCCGAAGGATAATCTATACTTTTTCATTTATTATATCACTATCGAAAACAAAAGCTCAGAAACGGTGCAGCTTGTAAAACGTCATTGGGATATTTTCGATAGCATTAATGAAAAACGAATGGTGGATGGAATAGGAGTAGTTGGAGAAACCCCCATAATTGAACCAGGAGAAAAATACGAATACAATAGCGGTTGCAATTTAATTTCTGAAATTGGTTGCATGAAAGGCTATTACACTATGAAAAAATTTAAGACTGGCACTGAAGTGGATATTACAATTCCTCAATTTAATTTGATAGTGCCTGCAAAACTTAACTAATTACTAAAATCTTATTGATTACCGAAGTCATGGTGAGCCTGCTGAACCATCGGTGTTTCGCTCCTTGTATTTGTACACTGAGCTTGTCGAAGTGTCTTCTGAGGCGTTTCGTCAAGCTCAATGTCATTTTCTACATACCCACAATTTATGGTTGGGCAGGCTCACCATGATTTCCGATTTAAAGAATATTTTTTCGGAACAGGTTGTCATCCTGAGTTTACCAAAATTCGGCAAGCTAACTCTGTGTTCGTAAACAAAAAATTAGTCAGGATAAATCACGTAATTTCTTGGTGTTTCATAAAGGGTAACCTGAATTTTTAATTGAGGACTTAATTTTGGTTTTAAAATATCATAAATCACTTTCGCAATATTTTCGGCTGTAGGGTTTAAGTTTTTAAATTCAACAGTATCTAAATTTAAATTACGATGATCGAAGCGCTCCACAATTTCATGTTGTAATAAATCATTCAGCACTTTTAAATCAATTACAAAACCGGTTTCAGGATCAATAGGACCACCCACTTTCAAATGTAATTCGTAATTATGTCCGTGATAGTTGGGATTATTGCACAACCCAAATACTTCATCATTTTTCTTATTATCCCAGTTGGGATTATACAATCGGTGCGCCGAGTTGAAAGTTACTTTTCTTATTACTGATGTGTTCATTTTCTTAATTCTTAATTCTACATTTTACTTCCTGTTATCACCCATACCTTTACAGTATTGGTCAATTAATTTATAAGCCATTTTATCGCCTAAAGTATCGGCTTTATTTAAATCTTCGCAAGCCCCGCGTTTGTCTTTACTGGCAAATTTAATTGCTGCCCGGTTTACATAAGCCGCACCATAATCAAATTTTAATTTAATGGAGTAGTCAATATCTTTTAATCCTTCCACCAATTGTTTATTGCCTGCTTTTGCCATACCGCGGTAATTATAACTAACCGGATTTTTCGGATTTTTCTTTATCGCTTCATCCAAATCAACAATGGCATTGGTATTATCGTTTAGGTTTATTCGGGCAGCCCCTCGGGAAATTAAAGCGTCTTCTTCACCTGGATTTCCATCTAAGTAAACACTCCAGTCGCTTACCGAACCTTTATAATCGCCTATTTCAAATTTTGCTTTTGCTCTTGTTTGGTAAGCATTATAATCCAATGCATCCGATTTCATTAAGCCAATAGCTTCGTTTAATTCTTTAATGGCGTAATTATAATCTTTCATGGCGAAACGGACATTTCCTTTTAAAACTATAGCTTCAATGTATTTTGGTTTTATTTCAGTTGCGTTTGCTAAAACATCTAAGGCTTGTTTATAATTTTTTCCTAAAAACATCAATTTAGCACGGTAATATAAAAATTCAGCATCATCAATTTTATCAGATACAGCAATTGAAGCAGCGCTATCAAAATACACTTTACATTCTTTATACCTCTCGGTATTAAAGTACATAAGGCCCATAGTTTTTAAAGTTTCAAAATCGTTTGGATTTCCTGTCAGTGAAATTTTTAAATCTTTTTCAGCCCCTTTTAAATCATTGGTTGCAATTTTGGCGATGGCCATTTTAGTATAAGCCGCCGGATATTCGGGTTTTAACTTAACTGCTTTTTTTAAGTCAGCGATTGCTTCTTTGTAACGGGCAGAGTCAATTAGTTTAACGGCTTTATTAAATAACTCTATTTCGGGACTTAATTTAGTGGTATCCTGCACTTCCTGACTAATTCCTATAAAGGTAAAAGCCACCAGCAGCACTATTAAAAACCGTTTATCCCAAATCACAGCCTTAAAAGTAAAAATAAATTGTCATCTGCTGAATTTTAATACCTTTAAAAAAAATTAAATTATTATGCCAGGAGTTTTTGTGATAGTGATGTTAGTGTTAGGATTACTAATACTTCTTCTCTCGTTTGTAACAGTTCAGCAGGGTACTGTGGCTGTTATTACCGTTTTTGGTAAATACCGTCGTGTATTACGACCAGGATTAAATTTTAAAATCCCTTTTATTGAAAGGGTCGCTAAAAAAATATCCATTCAGAACCGAAGTGCAGAATTAGGTTTTCAGGCTGTAACTATTGATCAGGCTAATGTAAACTTTACAGCTATGTTACTTTATTCGGTAGTAAATCATGATGAAGAAACTATTAAAAGTGTAGCTTTTAAGTTTATTGATGAGCGCAATTTTATGCAGGCCTTGGTTCGTTCTGTAGAGGGAAGTGTTCGTGCGTTTGTGGCTACCAAAAAACAATCAGAAGTTTTAATTACCCGTAGAGAAATAGTTGAATCGGTTAAAGACCAATTAGATATTACTTTAGAAGGTTGGGGATATCATTTAATAGATTTACAATTAAATGACATCACTTTTGATGAAGAAGTAATGCGTTCAATGGCAAAAGTAGTAGCTAGTAACAACTTAAAAGCTGCGGCTGAAAATGAAGGGCAAGCCCTTTTAATTACTAAAACTAAGGCTGCAGAAGCTGAGGGTAATGCTATTAAAATATCAGCTCAGGCTGAGAAAGAGGCGGCTCAGTTACGTGGACAAGGCGTGGCCTTATTCCGCGAAGAAGTGGCCAAGGGTATGGCAATTGCTGCTAAACAAATGGAAGACTCTAATTTAGACGCAAATCTTATCTTATTTAGTATGTGGACAGAAGCTATTAAAAACTTTGCAGAACATGGTAAAGGCAATGTTATTTTCTTGGACGGAAGTACTGATGCTATGCAAAAAACAGTTAAAGAAATGATGGCTATTAATCAGTTAAATCTCCATGCTAAAAAATAGACCAAAGTCTGCTTGTTTTAGATGAATTTTACGACTAAAAACTTGTTTTTAAATTTATCATTTCATATCTTGTATAAAATTAAATACCACAAACACATGAAAAAAAATATACAAACTTTAGCGCTATCAATTTTTATGGGCAGTGTTGCCCTAATGAATGCGCAAAATGATAGTAAAGATGCACCTTGTCAGACTTATAACGCTATGGAACAAATCTTCGCCGCTGATCCTTCAGCGAGAGTGCGCTATAATGAGGAGCTGGAAAAATTACGTTTAGCTACTATCGCATACGAACAGAGTTTGAAAAACCACAAAGTTGGTGCTGCATTTCAATATACAGTTCCGGTTGTGTTTCATATTTTACACATGTACGGACCTGAAAATATTCCTGATGCGAATTGTATTTCTGCTTTAGCAAATATTAATAATGATTATGCTGCTTCAAGCTCTGATATCGGAACAATTAGTTCACTTTTTTCATCACTTTACATAAACAGTGATATTAAATTCATGCTAGCTCACAGAGATCCTTTAGGTAATTGCACGAGCGGAATAG
>JAYTSW010000132.1:0-29557 GCA_043745425.1 Sphingobacteriaceae bacterium
CAAAAGCAATAAAGAAATTCCAAAAAACATTTAATTTAGAACCTGATGGTAAATTAGGAAAGTACACAAAACAAGCATTAGGTTACAATAAGGAAAAAGTTATCCGTCAAATGGAAATGGCATTAGAACGCTGGCGTTGGGAACCACGTGAATTTCCGAAACGATATTTTTGGGTGAATATTCCGAGTGCGGATTTGCATGTATGGGAATATTACAAAAAGAAAAAGGTAGATACTTTGGTTTTGTTTTCAAAAGTTGTAGTTGGTAAACCTGAAACGCCTACACCGCATTCGGTAAAAAGTAAAATTAATTACATGTTGGTGTATCCGTATTGGAATGTGCCATACAGCATTGCTTGGAAAGAAATTTTACCATCTGTTAAAAATGATACGAGTTATTTAAGACGTAAAGGATTTGAAGTAGTGGATTATCATGGAAACGTATTGGATATTTCAAAATTAAGATGGAAAAAATATACTAAAGATTATATGCCTTTTAAATTCCGACAACGAATAGGTGGCGATAATAGTTTAGGGATTTGTAAATTTAATTTTAATAATAAATTTGGAATTTATATGCACGACACTAACAGTCGTAGATATTTTAAAACTTTTTATAGATATCAAAGTCATGGCTGTATACGTTTGGAAAAATTTGTTGAGGCGGCCCGTTTTTTAATCCGGGATGATACTTTAAAATTACCTTACGATACATTGATGAATTATTTTGCAACGCCAACTCAACGTCAGATTAATATGAAGAAGCCTTTTCAAATGTATGTCAAATATTATACAGTGCGTGCTGATGACTCCACTGGTTTACACATGTATATCGATATTTATCGTCGCGATGAGAAAATGATGAAGATGGTTTATAAGGGGAAGTAATTTGGAAAGTGGTTTCGAGAAACTCAGTCACTGGGAACTCCATATGAAAAATGGGCGACTGAGTTTTTTGAAGTCAAAAACATTCTCCAGCTGTAAAATAAAATCCGTGATTGTATTTATTAGAATAGCCGTAATCAACTCTCAGGTTTAATCTTTCTTTTTTAAGGAGGGCAAATCTTAACCCTAAACCATAACTATATTTTAGTGATGATTTCTGTAAATCAGAAACTGTTTTATAAACTGTGCCTGTTCCTCCAAAAGCGCAGGCACTTATTCGCTCATAAACGGGCTGGCGATACTCCATAATAAATGTAAGCATGCAATTATCTCGGTATCTTCCTTGATAAAATCCACGCATGTTATTTGAGCCTCCAATCATGGCTAATTCTCGCAAGGGCGAATTGCCAAAAGTTGAATAATTATATAATTGTAAGGCAAGAACACCGCTTTTTAAAATTTTTTGAAAGTATCTTATATCAGTAACAGATTTATTAACATCAAATGTGGAACCAATAACTTTATTGAAGGAGGTAAATATACTTTGAAAAAAGCATCCTTTTGTTGGCCAAAAGGAAGAGTTTCTTGTATCGTAGCTTAGACTTAGTCCTGCACCCGAAACCTTATAAGGTGTTTTGCCAAAAAAAGCTGTAGTGTCAAAAATACTTCCGTTGTCCCTGCTGGTTACAGCGTATACATTTTGGTATTCATAAATCAATCCAACAAAAAAACTCTTTGCGATTTTTATTTTAAAATGAGGAAAAAAATGAAACTGATTAAAAGAGTATCGGCATTTATAATTATCTTTTGTATCCGAACCAATACCCCAAAACTTATCTGGAAAATAACTGTGTGAGGTAAGCAAGTAAAGAATAAACTTTTCTTTAGGAAAAAAAATGGAGGCGTCGATAGCTTGAACATTTTGTTGACGTTGAGTGAATAAACCAATCCCTTGAATATTGGAAGTTCTTGTTAATGGATCGTTTTTAAAGGAAGTTTTAAAAGAGAGGGATCCGGATAAACCATAAGCCCAACCTGTTTCCGGAGATCTGAAAAGCGCAGGAATGATAAGGTAATTTAGATTTTTCGAGGTATCTTGCTTGAACTGCGCATTTAACAGGCAAGGAAAAGTAAGAATTATAAAAAGAATTTTTTTCAAAATATTAAATTAAAAGCACTCTCCCAAGGTAAAATAAAAACCACTGTTATATTTGCTGTAATATCCGTAATCGATTCGGATATTCAAATTATCTTTTGGTAAAACCCTTAATCTTATTCCGCCGCCAAAGCTGTAATGGAATTCGTTATTAAACAATGGATTTTTTTCGCTGTACACATTTCCTATTCCGCCAAAAGCAACCAGACTGAAACGCCACCAAATCGGTGCGCGATATTCTGCAATAAGACTGGCCATGTTTTTATCACGTAATCGTCCTTGATAAAAACCACGGATATTATCTACTCCTCCAAGTCGTGCTAGGCTTTTCATAGGGCTATCTCCAAAAGTTGAGTAATTATAAATTTGAATAGCAAACACATGTTGTAGAAATAGTTTTTGAAAGAAGCGGAGGTCAACTGTCCATTTAGAAAAATTGTAAGTAGAGCCAATTGCTTTATCGTAACCTGTGAAAATTGTATTTAAATAAAATCCTTTAGTTGGCCAAAATGCTTTGTTGCGCGTATCGTAACTTAAACTTAAACCAGCGCCTGAAGCTACGTAAGGTGTTTTACCAATGAATTTAGTTGTATCGAAAACAGCACCAGTATTATATTTTATAGCAAATACATTTTGATAGTCGTATAACAAACCAACAAACGTACGTTTAAATATATGTTTCTTTAAATGCACCGAGCCACTAAATTGGTCGGACACATAACGTTCATGCCAAACGTCTTTTGTATTTGGACCAATTCCCCAAAAATTTTCAGGAAAGTAGGAGTGGCTGGCATCAAAATACAAAATGTATTTTTCTTTCGGGAAATAAATAAGGGCATCAATCGCTTGTATGTTTTGTCCGCGTTCTGTCCAAACCCCGAATGCAGAAATAAAAGAAGTTCGTGTTAAAGTATCATTATGATGTGTGGTTTTAAAAGTGGCTTGTCCGGAAGCTCCATAAGCCCAACCCGTTTCGGGCGTACGAAATACTGCAGGAAGAATTAAATAATTTACATTACGACTTGTATCCTGCTTAAATTGTGCGGAAAGCAAGGTAGAAAAAAAAACAAGTATGAGTAATAATTTATACAATACGATGAAATAAAAACCGCAAAGATCGCTAAGTAGTGCAAAGAGCGCCAAGAAAACTTTGCGAACTTATTTTTTCACCTTAGCGTGCTTTGCGGTTAACAGCCTTTTCAATCTTTACTCCTTAAATAAAGGGCGTTTAATCATTAAGGCATTTACTTTTTTACGAATCTTTGCCATTTCTTTCGGATTATCTTTATTCATTAGGGCGGCATCCACTAAGTCAACTACTTTTAAACATTCTTTTTCTTTTAAACCACGAGTAGTGATAGCAGCTGTACCAATACGAATACCAGAAGTAACAAATGGAGATTTATCATCGAAAGGCACCATGTTTTTATTTACAGTAATGTCTGCTTCACCTAAAGCTTTTTCAGCTTCTTTTCCGGTAAGATTTTTACTTCGTAAATCAATCAGCATACAATGATTATCTGTGCCTCCTGAAATAATTTTGTAGCCTTTGCTTATTAAACCTTTGGCAATGGTTTGTGCATTTTTAATAACTTGAACACAATACGTCATGTATTCATCACTTAAAGCTTCTCCATAAGCAATAGCTTTTGCAGCTATAACGTGCTCCAGGGGTCCGCCTTGTGTACCTGGAAAAACGGCCATATCTAAACAGGCGCTCATCATTTTAATTTCTCCTTTCGGTGTTTTTTCTCCCATAGGATTTTCAAAATCTTTTCCCATCATTATCATTCCACCTCTAGGGCCACGTAATGTTTTATGAGTAGTTGTAGTAACAATGTGACAGTGCGGCAATGGATCAGTTAAAATACCTTTAGCAATTAATCCAGATGGGTGAGAAATATCAGCCAATAATAAAGCACCAACTGAATCTGCAATTTTGCGTAAACGTTCATAGTCCCAATCGCGTGAATAAGCAGAGGCGCCGCAAATAATTAACTTCGGTTTTTCTGTTTTAGCTGTAACTTCTAATGCATTATAATCAACACGTCCAGTACTTTCTTCAACACCATAAAATGTAGCGCGATATAATTTACCTGAAAAATTTACAGGTGAACCGTGAGTAAGATGTCCGCCATGCGATAAATTAAAACCTAAAATGGTATCACCGGGTTTTAAACAAGCTAACATAACAGCAGCATTTGCCTGTGCACCCGAATGCGGTTGCACGTTTACCCAAACTGCACCAAACAATTGTTTTGCGCGATCGATTGCTAATTGTTCTACTTTATCTACCACTTCGCACCCGCCGTAATAACGTTTGCCAGGTAAACCTTCGGCATATTTATTAGTTAGTACGCTGCCCATCGCTTTCATCACCTGGGTGCTTACAAAGTTTTCGCTGGCAATTAATTCAAGTCCGCGCGTTTGGCGGTCGTTCTCTTCTTTAATTAATTTAAAAATAGTGTTGTCTTTTTGCATAATCTTATTTTTTATAAAACCTTTATCTAAATTAGAATTTACGGCTCACTAAGAATGTTCGTAAATTTCGGGTTTCTGTTTTCGTGTTTTATTGCTCGTTTTTTTAATTTTTCATTTCTGGTTTTCAAACCTCCGACTATTTCATTTTTGTAACTGATATTACGAATTTGTACATTTTTTTTATCATTCTAATTCTTAATTCTTAATTCTTCATTAAGTTTAGATGTGGCTATAAAAAATAAAACAGGAAGTGGTGATTCCGCTATACCCATCAACCATCGGCTTACTGAGTATTCATCACTTTCGAGGTTTACTTTCACAAAATAGGCCCACAGCATTAAAACCGAGCTTAAAAGTAATAATACTAAATAAGAATACGTAAACCATTTTAGTATTTTTTTATCGCGAACAAATGCCTTTAAACATAGAAAGGAAAGGATGAAAAAAAGAATAACGAATAGAATGGTGAAGATGTATTTGAGGTAGTAAACAGTTTTATAGGAAAGGCTTGTGAAAAACAGAAAATGTTCATTCACAGGAACTGATGATTCGCGGTTATACAGCATGTACATTACATTATTGTAGTTGCCGAAAAACCATTCGCGAAAAAGCCCTAATGAAGCAAACATCAGGCAAAAAAATACGATTAAAAAATATTTATTTTTTAGCATCCGTTTCTTTAATCGAATATTTATTTACCCAGGTCATCCAAAGAAGAAAAATAAAACCGTAAATGATAATTGTGAAAGTATAAGTATGATTAAAGTCGAGATAAGCAGAATTGTAAAAAGCGATTAATGCTAAAATAATAACGCGAATAATATTCAAGATATGTATTAAAAGAAGTCCTAATGGGATATACCACAATTTACTTTTTTGGTGTCCGGGATAAGCGGCAATAAATACAGCAAACAAAAAAAACAATGTGATGGCATTACAACTTGATCCAATCCAAACGCCATCAGATCCATCGATACCTAGAACCTGGTAATCTGTATCGCTTATAGTTTTAAAAGTATTATAACCGATTAAATTTAAGACAACATCAGAAGAGTTAATGATAATAGCTATGAATCTTTGATCAATAAACGTATGTTTTTTGATGTAAAATTCAAAAATGAGATACAATACTAAATAAACAAACGAGGAAAGAATTAAAAATTTAAGAAAACGATTTTGCTTTAGGGCATCCAACATAATGGTGTAAAGATAAGGCCCTAACCCTTTGGATTAAGCTAAATTTGAGCTTTTTTTCTTCTTATCATAAAGCTTTTTTGCTCCATAAGCAGCACCTGCAATTACTAAAGCACTAATGCCGCCGTCAATAGGGATACAAGGGGGTGGCCAGCATGGGGGTTTCGTGGCCGGAGGTGGCGGAGGGGCCGAAAATAAAGTTTGCCCGCATACAACTACTAAGAAGAAAACTAAAGTAAAAGTTAATTGTTTCATTTTTAACAGAATGAGCGTAAATATAGTACTAAAATACCTCAATACCAAAACAATTTATCTTTTAAAATCAACTATCTTTGTGACTTCTAATACTATTCGTGGAAACCAAGAAACAAGCCATAATAACAGAAAAAGACCTTAACCTTTTATGGCGTGTCATTAAATCTAATTGGCATATACCCATTATTTTCGTGGCTTTGTTTTATGGTTTAGGCTCCTTTTACGCTTATAAACAAGTTGACGTTTCTCAAGCTTCAACTCAGCTTTTATTAAATAAAAACGATGAATATTATGGTGGTAGCGTTGTTCAGGATGCAAGTGCCTATTATATTGATAACTCCAACGAAATGAAGGTTATTACCTCTTACGATTTAATGAAAGAGACCGTTACCAAGTTGAAAAATCGTTTACAGGTTTCATATTATATTATCGGACGGGTAAAAACAACGGAACACTTTTCTGGTAATCCCTTTGAGATAAAAATTAACAATATTAATCCGGGGTGGTACGAAGCTGTAATAGATTTTAAGATTCTGGATTATGATTATTATGAAATGTCTCTATTAAATGGCGATGAAATAAAAACGTTTAGAGGGCAATTCAATAAAGAATTGATAAACGTTGAGTTTAATATTTTGGTAAACCGTACTCCTATTTTCACAAAAGAATTGACGCCAAGTATTTCTGCGCTTAACTATCAAATAATTTTCCACTCCATAGACTGGTTGATTGCTAATTTTCAGAGTAGCATGTTGGTTGAGAACCCTGAGTATACTAATATTTTAAAAGTAAGCATTGATGATATTATACCAGAAAGAGCAACCCTTATTTTAGATACATTAAACAAAGTTTACACCGAAAACTCTGTTAAATCTAAAATTGATTTAAACGAAAAAACCATTTCTTATATCGATAAGCAATTACACGAAATCACAGATACTTTAAAAAACATTGAAGATACCATGCAATGGTATAAAGAAAGCAAAAATATTTTGGATTTGAATTGGGAGCGGAATGATTATTTTGGAAAGCTTTCGAATTATGATAATTTACGTTCAACCTATAAATTGCAAATCGAAGCTCTAAATGATTTGGAAAAATATATTATTGAAGATAAAGACCCTCAGTTTTTACCTCCGAATGTATTTGTTTTCGAAAAATCTGGACCCATGAACATGTTTGTTGATGAGTTATATAAAAAGCAACTGGAACTGAATAAAATATTTTCTATAGCCAAAGAAAACTACCCTGGCATTAGTGATTTAAGATTAAATATTAAAAAATTAAAGCAGGATTTATTGGTTTATATATCAAATGCAAGAAAAGCTACTTATAAAACCATAGAAAATGTTTCAGAGCAAACGAAAACTTATATTGCCAGTATAAAAACTATTCCGGGAAAACAACGCGACATTTTAAATATCCAGCGAAGGGTAAATGTAAGTGAGAACCTTTACAACTTTTTATTGGAAAGAAGAGCTAATACACGAATAGCCAGAGCAAGTATTATACCCACCATAAAAGTTATTGAACAACCCCGTGACGTAGGTGTGGTTAAGCCTGACAAGAAAAAAATAATAAAAGATTTTGTAGTTATTGGTTTGGTTTTGGCGGTGGCAATTATTATAATCAGGGCATTTTTCTTCTCTAAAATTAAAACTGTTAATCACCTTAAAGAGCTTACAGACCTTCCAATTATTGGTATTTTGCCACATTTAAAATTGTATAACAACAAAGGTATTGCTGTTGATGAAGAACCAAATTCAAAAATATCAGAAGCCTTTCGGAATTTGCGAACCAATTTGCAATACGCAAATATTGATGCCCAAGCTCGATCATTTTTGGTTACTTCGTTTTCGCCGGGAGAAGGAAAAACATTTAGTTCAGTTAATTTAGCTACCATTTTGGCTAAAACAGGAAAACGTGTTGCATTACTAGAGCTTGACTTACATAAGCCACGAGTTAGTCGTATAATGGGAGTCCAACCAAAAATTGGTATTAGTACTTTTTTAGCCGGTCAAAATACCATCGACGAGATAACGGAAAAGACGGTTATAGAAAATTTATTTTGTATTTATGCAGGCCCGATTCCTCCTAATCCATCCGAATTGGTATTGGCAGAAAAAATGAAAGAACTAATCATGTATGCAAAAAACAATTACGATTATGTTATTATAGATACTCCTCCTGCCGGTTTATTATCAGATGCCATTTACTTAATGCAATTTGTCGATGCTTCCATGTTTGTGTTGAACACAAGGGTAGCCACTAAAAAAGTAGTTTCATTTGTTCAGGATTTAGTTATTAATAATAACATTAAAAATATGTTCCTCATATTAAACGGCGTTAAAAGTCTTTCCGGTAAATATTATTATAAAGGGTATGGCAATACTTATGGCTATGGTTACGGCTATGGTTACGGTTATGGCTATGGCGGAAAAAGTTACGGTTATGGTGGCAAATCTGGCTACTCAAAAAAATAATCCAATGATTACCATTATTGATTACGGTTTAGGTAATCTCGTTTCAGTAAAAAACATGTTAAAGAAACTTGGTGCTGAATCTGTTATTACTGATAAAATTTCGGAAATAGAAAGCGCGAAAAAAATAATTCTACCCGGTGTAGGTGCATTTGACAATGGAATGACCCTCATTAAACAAAAAGGACTTCTCGATATTTTAAATAAGAAAGCTACGCAGGAAAAAATTCCCGTATTAGGGATTTGTTTGGGAATGCAACTTCTTACCAATGGAAGTGAAGAAGGAATTGAGAAGGGTCTTGGATGGGTTGATGCACAAACCATAAAATTTAATTTCGCAGATAAGGTTTTGAAAATTCCACACATGGGTTGGAGTTATATTGATATAAAAAAGGAAAACAAACTAATTCATCTCGGCGATAAACATCGTTTTTATTTTGTGCATTCGTATTATGTAAAATGCAATAACGCAAGTGATGAAATCGCAACCTGTAATTACGGAACAGAATTTACCTGTATGTTTAATCACCAAAATATTTACGGAGCGCAATTTCATCCTGAGAAAAGTTTAAAATTTGGCATGGAACTTTTAAATAATTTCTCAAAACTATAAACTAGCAGCTTTGAACTCACAACTCACAACTCACAACTCACAACTCACAACTGTAATATGGCTTTAAAACGTATAATGCCGTGTTTGCTTTACGATGGTAAAGGTTTGGTGAAAACCGTGAAGTTTAAAAATCCATCTTACATTGGTGACCCCATTAATGCGATAAAAATTTATAATGAAAAAGAAGTTGATGAATTAATTTTGATTGATATTAACGCAACAAAGGAAAAGCGGAAAATAAACATTTCAAAAATTGCTGATTTTGCCGGAGAATGTTTTATGCCATTTGCTTATGGAGGAGGAGTGAAGACCGTTAATGAATTTTACGAATTATTTAAAAATGGTGTTGAGAAAGTGGTTGTTAATTCCTTAATTTTCGAAAACCCTTCAGTTATAAAAGAAGCAGTTTCTAAATATGGTTCGCAGGCCGTTGTGGCTTGTGTTGATTTTAAGAAAAGCATGTTTGGCAAAAAAAATGTGTATTCGTTTGCCGGTCATTCAGTAAAATATTCTCCGATTGATTTTGTAAACTATCTTGAACAGGATTTAGGTGTGGGCGAATTGTTTTTACAAAGTGTGGATGCTGAAGGAACTTGGGCGGGCTTTGATGATGAATTTGTAAAACAAATTACTGACTTAAGTTCATTACCTGTTATCGCGTGTGGTGGTGCCGGAAATATCAATCATTTGAAAGAGGTGTTGTATACCTCAGGAGCAAATGCTGCCGCAATTGGCAGTATGGCAGTCTATTCTAAGCAAGGGATGGGGGTTTTAATCAACTTTCCTAAGCGGGGTGACGTCATTATCGAGTAATGTAATAATTAATTGATTATCAATATATTAAAATACATTTAGTCGACTAATTCCCTCGTGTTATCCTTGCTTTTTAGTATAAAACGAGTAACTTTGATACTCAATAATGATTGATACACTTATATCTTCAAAAACCCGTATCAAACTGTTGCTAAAGTTTTTCTTAAACAGCAACACCACTGCTTATTTGCGTAATCTGGAAGAGGAATTTGGAGAATCTACGAACGGTATTCGTGTAGAGCTAAATAAATTCGAGAAAGCCGGCTTTCTTGATTCGTTCCTTAGTGGAAATAAAAAAATGTTCACTGCCAATACCAAACATCCTTTGTTTAAAGAACTCAATAAGATCATTTTAAAAATGGTAGGGGTGGAGTACGTTGTAGATTATATTCTGCAGCGAATCGGTGATTTAGACAAAGTGTATTTGGTTGGAAAATTATCTACTGGCCTGGATTCAAATATTATTGATTTGGTATTGGTAGGAAATGATATTAACAAAACCTTCTTGATAGAACAGATTGAAAAGGCAGAGAAAAAGATTGATAAAAAAATAAGATATGTGCATTTTAGGGCTGAGGAATTTGAACTAAGTAAAATTACAGAACCCGGTATGCATCCTCTCCTTTTGTGGAGTAAAAAATAACGCTGAAGCAATTCGGTGTAAAAAAAGAACAACGCTTGCTGGGTCGCAATATGTGACTGAGGAGGCGAAGCTGTGAAACCTAATGGTAGAAAAAGAAAAAAATTGGCACGCATTATATGTCGCTTCTCGGCAAGAAAAAAAGGTATTTGAAAAACTTCAGAAAAAAAACATTGAAGCGTATCTACCAATAATTAAAACCATGAAGCAATGGAGCGACCGAAAAAAAATGGTTGAGCTACCGCTTTTAAATGGTTATGTTTTTGTTAAAATAGATTCAACTGAAAATGATAAAACTCTTCAAACACCGGGCATTGTTAATTTTGTTCGTGCCGAAGGTAAAATTGCAAAAGTACGCGAAGTTGAAATCGACCGCTTAAAACAATTAATTGAATTAGGCTATCAAATGGAACTGAACGGCATTAATCACAACTATAATGAAGGCGAAAAAGTAAAAATCACTTCAGGTGTTTTAAAAAACATAGAAGGTATTGTGGTTGAGAATAAAGAGGGCCGTTATATTGATGTTTTATTGGAAAGTATTGGGCAAAGCATTAGAGTTAAATTACCAAAAGAAATTTTAATTCCGGTAAATCATGCAAGAAAATAAAGATTGGGATTTAATTGTTAAACCAAGGGTAAATATTTTTCACCTTGGCTTTAAAGAGTTGTGGGCTTACCGTGATTTGATTTTATTATTTGTAAAACGCGATATCGTTGCGCAATACAAACAAACTATTTTGGGGCCGTTATGGCTAATTATTCAACCTGTTATCTCAACAGTTTTCTTTACCATTATTTTTGGCAACTTTGCTAAGTTTGATACTTCCGGAATTCCATATCCTATTTTTACTCTATCAGGTTTAACTTTTTGGAATTTTTTCTCATCTTCATTCAACAAAACATCAAGCGTGTTTTTAAGTAATGCCGGAATTTTTGGTAAAGTTTATTTCCCTCGATTAACTGTCCCTGCGTCTTCTCTAATAGCTAACTTTATTGCGTTTATTGTTCAATTTGTAATTTTAATTGTGTTATTATTGTACTATCAATTCTCTGGTAGCTATTCATGGCAAATGAATTTTTCTTTAGTGTGGCTATTTCCTTTTTTACTTATTGTATGTGGTTTATTTGGGCTGGGGCTTGGTTTAATTATGTCTTCTTTAACAACCAAGTATCGCGACTTAACTTTTTTAGTTGGATTTATTTTACAATTTGTAATGTATTTCTCTTCGGTAGTGTTTCCTTTGACTAACTTTTCTCCTAAGCTTCAATTTTTATTTAATTTAAATCCACTTTTGCACTTAATTAATTTATTCAGAGCGATAATGATTAATTCAGATATGCCTTCAGTACTTTGGTTGTTATATAGTTTAAGTTTCATGCTTGTAACACTTTTTTTAGGCATCATAATATTTAATAAAGTTGAAAAATCCTTTATGGATACCGTATAATGAGCAACACAGTAATAAAAGTAGAAAACGTAGCTAAATTGTATCGCTTGGGCGATACAGGAACTGGAACTTTTTCTAGTGATATAAAAAAATGGTGGGCATCTGTAAGAGGAAAAGAAAATCCGTATGCTCAAATCGCAGAAACAAACGATCGCTCTTCAAAAGGTAGTACTGAGTATGTTTGGGCTCTTAAAGATGTAAGCTTTGATGTTAAACAGGGCGAAGTATTAGGAATTATTGGCAAAAATGGCGCTGGAAAATCTACACTTTTAAAAATTTTATCACGCACAACGCTTCCCACTAAAGGAGAAATTAAAGTTAAAGGACGAATATCAAGTTTGTTAGAGGTAGGCACAGGTTTCCATCCTGATTTATCAGGAAGAGATAACATTTTTTTAAACGGTGCCATTTTGGGAATGACAAAAGCTGAAATAAAAAAGAATTTTGATGAGATTGTAGATTTTAGTGGTGTTGAGAGATATATTGATACACCCGTGAAACGTTACAGCAGCGGAATGTACGTTCGTCTCGCATTTGCTGTGGCAGCACATTTGGAACCTGAGATTTTAATTGTTGATGAGGTTTTGTCGGTAGGGGATTACGAGTTTCAAAAAAAATGTTTAGGAAAAATGAAAGACGTTTCCGGAATGGGAAGAACGGTTTTATTTGTTAGTCATAATACAGCGGCATTAAAATCCTTATGTACTCAAGCTGTGTTCTTGCAACATGGTTTAGTAAAAGATATAGGAGGTACTGAAGAAATTCTTAATAAATACCATACCAGAGAAAATGAAATTGGTCTCGAAAAAAACTGGACTATCGAATCTGCTCCCGGTAACGAACACATTAAAATCACTTCAGCAAAAATCGTAACAGAAAACAATAAATCCTTTATTGATATCAATACGACTTTTAAAATAGATGTTGAATTTAATTTGGAAGTAGGTGACCAAACTTCTTTTTTTGTCGGATATCATTTTAATACCCTTCAGGATGAATGTGCATTTGTGGCGCCTTCTCACGTTACGCAAGTTTCAAAAGGGAAGTATAAGTACACTTGTCATGTTCCAGGAAAATTATTGAACAGTAAAACATATAACCTCATGCTGTATTTTGTAAGAAACGGAAATGACGTTATGTATTTAGCGGAAGACCTTCTGACATTTGAAGTATTGGATTTGCCTCGTACAGAGGGCGTGTACCTTGGTGATTATTCTGGAAATGTAAGGCCTCAGCTTAAATGGGATACTGAAAAACTGGTATAAACCTTTCAAATTTTGTATATTTAAATTTTAATAATGAGCACATCTAACAGCGAAAATAACATTAAACCAAGAGAAACATATTTACCTTTTGGAAAACCAAACTTCACCGAAGAAGAATTTGAAGCAGTAGCACGCGTCATGAAAAGTGGATGGATTGGAATGGGCAATGAAGTAGCTGCATTCGAACAGGAATTAGCTGCTTATGTAAATGCAAAGCATGTTATAACGGTCGACTCCTGTACTTCTGCCTTATTTCTTTCTTTAAAAGCACAGGGTATAAAAGAAGGAGATGATGTTGTTATCTCATCGTTAACCTGGTGCAGCTCTGCTAATGCCGCTGTATATTGCGGAGCAAAGCCAGTGTTTGCAGATATTAATGAAGACTCGCTTATTACAACAACCGAAAATATTTTAGCAGTAATAACTCCAAAAACAAAGGCAGTTGTTATCGTTCATTATGGCGGATTGGCTTTCGAAATTAAAGATTTAAAAAATAAATTGCCTGAAAATATTATTGTTGTTGAAGATGCAGCTCATGCTTTAGGTGCTAAATTTAAAGATGGAACAAAGGTAGGCTCATCTGGTAACTTAACCTGTTTTAGTTTTTATGCGAATAAAAATTTATCAACCGGTGAAGGCGGTGCCGTTGCATTAAATGATGATAAGCTTGCTGATCAAATAAGAAGTTTGAGACAACATGGTATGCCAGTAAATGCCTGGAAACGTTTTATCAATCCAAAATCGATGATTTATTCTCAAATGGAACAATTGGGATTTAAAATGAATTATATTGATTTGCACGCTTGTATTGGCCGTGTGCAATTGAAACGTTTTGATGAAATGCAAAAAATCAGACATAAAATTGCAAAACGTTACGCACACGAATTAGATTTAAAATACCAATTGGGATTAACAAATGAAAGTCATGCAAAACATTTATATGTTGTAAGACTTCCGCTTGAAAAAATGAAAATGAGTCGCGATGAATTTTTATTAGCCATGCGCGACAGAAACATTGGTGCCAGTATTCATTACATGCCATTGCACATGATGGATTATTACCGTGAAAATTATGGAATTCAAAAATTACCAATAAGCGAAAAAGTATTTAATGATATTATCACCTTGCCAATTAGTGCAAGTATGACGGATAGTGATGTAACAGATGTAATTGAAAATATAAAATTAGTTTTGAAATCATGATAACAGAAACAAAAGGAGAAGTAAGATATGGATTCTACGGAAGGCTCAGCCCCGAGTTTCCATCGCAAATAATTATAGATTCTACTGAATTGTGTAATTTGGCGTGCATACATTGCCCGCACCCCTCATTTAAAAAATCGGAACATTATGCAGGGCGCTCCCAAGCTCCCGAATTGAATAAAAAATTGATAGATGAAGTTCGTGAACACGGAAAGGGAATTACCCAGTATGTAAGATACACGGGCGAAGGCGAGCCTTTGTTACACCGTTATATTTACGATATGATTACTTACGCTGTTCAAAATTCAGGAACAATGGTTACGCTAACAACCAATGGAACTTTGTTAACTGATGCAAGAATAGAAAAGGTTTTAGATACAGGGGTTCATCTTATTGACATAAGTACTGATGCAATTAAACCTGAAACTTACGCTAAAATTCGTGTTAATGGCGATCTTAAAGAGGTAACGGAAGGAGTTCTTAAATTGATTAAGAGAAATAAAGAAAGAGGTAGTAAAGCGAAAATTGTTTTGAGTTTTGTTGAGCAACCAGATAACGTTAACGAAGCTGCAGAATTTGAAAGATTTTGGAAAGCTGAAGGGGCAGATTACGTTGTTGTAAGAAGATTGCATTCAAATGCAGGAGCTGTTTCCGCTATCGCTACAAATCTTCATGCTAATGATACAACAGAAGAAAGAAGGCCTTGCTTATATCCTTGGGAAAGGATTATTCTTAATCCACGTGGCCATTTAATGTTTTGCCCGCAAGATTGGGTTAGTGGTTCTGTAGTTGCAGATTATCACGAAGAATCGGTTAGTATTAAAGAAGTTTGGAAAGGTCAATTTTATAAAGAACTCCGTGAAGCTCATATGTGTAATAAGTTTGGTGACAAGAAATTTTGCGGTGATTGTCCGGATTGGAAACAAACGCGTTGGCCTGATGAAGGACGAAGCTACGCTAACATGGTTGAGGAATTTAAACAGACGGAATAATTTTGATTCCTCACTTTAAGGTTAGTATAAATTCTGAAGACAAATGTGCTGTTTCTGCAGTGTTGTCTGAAAATATTTTTGATTACGGAAAAATTGCTAAAAATTTTGAGACACAATTTGCTCAATGGATTGGTTGTTCTCTCTCGGGGGTTTCAGTTTCTAATGCAAGCGATGCGATTCTATTAGCTTTACAAACTATTGGAGTCACGTCAGATGACGAAATCATTTTACCTTCCTATACTTCAGTAAATAATTTTCGCGCAGTTCTTGCTTCAGGCGCAAAACCTGTTTTATGTGATGTTGGCCCAAATTGGGTAATCGAGCCCTCAAATATAAGTGGATTAATCACAAAAAACACAAAAGCAATCATTGTTCCACATGCATACGGGATTTTTGCTAACGTTAGAGAATTTAAAAAATTTAACATAAACATTATTGAGAACTGTGCCGAAGCGCTTGGTGATATAACGATAGATAAGATTGAAGGTGATTTAGCTGTTTTTTCTTTTGGACTTACGGGATGTTTGACTACAATAGAAGGTGGAATGTTGGTTACAAATAATGCAGATTGGCAATTGAAAGCACGAGAAATCAGAGATAAAAAAAATCCTGAAAAATCATTTTATCCATTGTCAGATTTGCATGCAGCACTAGGCTTAAGTCAATTAAAAAGATATCCTTTTCTTTTAGAACAGAGAAGAAAAATTGCCGGTAGATACATAGCTACAATTTGTAAAATCAGTCAACGATTAATAAACTTCGAAGCAAAAGCAAGATCAATGTATTTAGGATTACCTATTCGAGTAGAAGGCGGAATAAGTAAGTATGAGAATTTGTTTTCGCAAAAAGGAATACAAATTACAAGGGGGATTGAGAACCTTAATCATCGTATCATTAAAGATGGTGATGAAAGATTTACGATGTCTGTTGATTTGTTTAACAATACCATTTCATTACCTTTATATCCGGCTATGTCGGAAGATGAATTTGCATGTTGTTTAAATGCACTTTCAATTTTAAAATAGTAATATGAAAAAGAACATTATAACATTATTTATTTTTCTAGCCGTATTAACTTTAATTGCATGGGCTTCAGTTAGGGTATCTCTAATTATATTTATTTTTCTCATTTCGTCCAAGATTTTACACTCATTAATTAAATCAGAGAAAGTAAAAAACATCTATAAAAATATTTCATTTGCACTGTATGGTATAGTTTTGATTTTTTTATTGCTTGAGCTCGTTTTTATGAAAATACCGCAAACTCATGGCGTGGGATTTACTAAGGGAGCTTTTGTATGGAAAAAATATTATTGGAATACAAGAAACTCTAGTGGTTATAGAGATAAACAAGTTGATTTGAATGATACAACCAAAACTAATATAAAATATATTTATGCTGTTGGTGATTCTTTTACTGAAGGTCAGGGAATCGAGTATTGTAAAGACAGATATTCCGATAGGCTGGAAAGTTTATTAGGTAATGGTTATAGGGTTTGTAATTTAGGTTTATGTGGCGATCACACAACGAATGAATATGCGAGATTGCTTGATTGTAAAAAGCAGCCTGATTTATTGGTTTTGCAATATTATGGTAACGATATTGACCATGTGGCTCTTGAAAACAATTTGACTTTTGAATTGAGTGAACCATATAAAAAAGATTTAAATCCCGTTTTTTCTTTTTTTATTGATAAATCTTATTTGATAAATTACTTATACTGGCAATTCCCACACTATGAATTAAATTCATATTATGATTTTTTACACAAAGCGTATACTGATACAACGATTTTCTCAAAGCATTTATTAGAGCTTGATAAATTCAGGCAATATTCTGAAGAACGAAAAGTACCTTTAATTGTTTTAGTTTTCCCTTATATGATGGATGTGGAAGGAAGTGCTTTCTATACTAAACCTATTGAAAAGTATTTAAGTGAAAAAAAAATAGACTTCATTGACGTAGGGGAACTTATAAAGAATGTTCCGATCATGGAAAGAATTGCAAGTAAAAAGGATATTCATTCTTCTGAACTTGTTAATGAAATAGTCGCTAACAAGCTTTTTGAGAGAGTGAAGAAAAACCACATTTTTTAAATCTAATGAAGGTTGGCGTAATACAATCCAATTACATTCCATGGCGCGGTTATTTTGATTTTATTGATAATGTTGACACGTTTATTATTTATGATGATGTGCAATATTCGAAAGGAAGTTGGAGGAACCGAAATCAATTAAAATATTCGACTGGATTAAAATGGATTACCCTTCCTGTGAAAGTGAATTTAGGAATGAATATTAATGAAGTTCCCCTTAAAAATGATTCGTGGAAAAAAGAACATGCAGATTTACTTAAATTATGTTTGGGCGATGCCCCTTATTTTAAAGAAGCCATGAATGTTTGGGAAAAGGGTATAAGTATAAACACACACCTTCTAACGGAATTAAATGAAAACATCATACGTGTAATTTGTGATTACCTCGGTATTAAAACTAAAATAATTCGTTCAGAACCTTATAATTTAAGTGGAACAAAAACAGATCGTTTAATGGAATTGTTTGGAAAAATAGGAGCGACAAGTTATTTATCCGGACCCGCAGCAGAAGTGTATCTGGACACAAAAACATTTCAAGAAAAAAATATTAAACTGATATATAAGTCGTATGACTATTTAAATTACAATCAGCAGTTTGACGGTTTTCAAGCAGCAGTAAGTATTTTAGATCTCATAGCCAATACAGGGAAAGAGTCTATTAACCTTATCAAGAGCTCGTCTTCCGACAGAGAATTTATACATTATTAATTTGTCATTCTCACTCATCAAGCTAAATGCTTCATTTTTAAGAGCAAGTAACGCTTAAATTTTAGAATGTTATTTAATTCATTAGAATTTATTTATTTCTTCGTTTTTGTAACGGTAATCTATTTTGCTTTACCACACAAGTTCAGATGGCTGCTGCTGTTAATAGCCAGTTGCTATTTTTACATGGCATTTGTACCAATTTATATTCTAATTTTATTCGGAACAATTATCATTGATTATGTTGCTGGCATTTACATTGAAAAAGAAAGACAAAAGGGAGAAAAAAATAAAAGTAAGTCCTTTTTAATACTAAGCATCATTGGAAATGTTGGTGTTTTGGCTGTTTTTAAGTATTACAATTTTTTTAATGACAATGTTGAGTGGTTATTGAAACTGTTTGGGCAAACTAATCCGATTCCATATCTGAATATGATACTTCCTATAGGATTGTCTTTTCATACATTTCAGGCAATGAGTTACACTATTGAAGTTTATAGAGGTAATCAAAAGGCAGAAAAACACTTCGGTCTTTATGCTTTGTATGTAATGTTTTATCCGCAATTAGTTGCAGGTCCTATTGAACGACCACAAAATGTTTTACCTCAGTTTAGAGTTCAGCATAAAATAAATTACGAAAATGTTACAAGTGGATTAAAATTAATGGCATGGGGATTGTTTAAAAAAATGGTAATTGCGGATAGATTGGCACTAATTACTGATCCGATTTTTAATGATCCTCGATTTTACCCTGGCATTTCGCTTATTCTCGCTTCGGTATTTTTTTCGTTTCAAATATTCTGTGATTTTTCTGGGTACTCAGACATTGCATTGGGTTCGGCAAGAGTTATGGGCTTTAAACTCATGAGCAACTTCAACAGACCATATCATTCCACCAGTATATCTGAATTTTGGAGAAGATGGCATATCTCATTATCGAGTTGGTTTAAAGATTATTTGTATATCCCACTTGGTGGTAATAAAGTAACTATACCGCGATGGTATTTTAATTTATTATTTGTTTTTATAGTTAGTGGGTTTTGGCACGGTGCAAATTGGACATTTATTATTTGGGGCGCCCTTCACGGTATTTATTTAGTTTTTGCGATTGTATTCAAACCCTTAGCAACTAAAATAAGTCAATGGTCAAAATTAAATATGTTCCCTAAAATTAATTATTTTGTAAATACTATAATAACGTTCGGTTTGGTAACTGTAGCCTGGGTTTTCTTTCGTTCAGATAATTTAACTAACGCAATCTGTATCATTAAGGGCTATAAAAACAATTTACTGAGTGATGTTTGGAAATTAATTTCTAAAGGAGAAATTAATTTTGGAATATCAGGAGTGGATGTATCTCAAATTTGGTTAGGCATATTATTTATCGGTATAATGGAAATTATTCATATTATGCAAGCCCGATATAATTTAGGAGTTCTCATAAACAGTAAGCCATTGGTAATAAGATGGATGCTTTATTACAGTATAATTTTTGTTATATGGTCTTTTGGAATTTATGAGAATAAGCAATTTATATATTTTCAGTTTTGATGATTAGCCCCGATGTAAAAAAGTTAATCCCAAAACTGATTGCGCTTTCCGCCCCCTTATTACTTTTGATTGGAGTGTATTGTTTGCTTGATCCTTTTAAAGTTGTGCATAGCTATACAAACTATTATCCTGATAATAATAATTTCGTTACCATTAATAAGGATTATGTAGGTGTTGAAATTATAAAAAAACAATTAAATAAATACAAATATGATTCTTTTATTTTCGGAAGCTCACGTTCAATGTTTTTTGAAGCTAAAAGCTGGAAAAAATATATTTCATCAGATAAAATATTTCATTTTGACGCGTCTGGTGAATCGTTGCATGGGCTAAGTGCAAAAATACGATTCATGGAAAATGAGAATATACCTATTAAAAACGCTGTTATAGTTTTAGATGTCGAAGTTCTAAAAAAAATAGATGATTATCCAGATTACCTTTATATAAAACATCCATTGCTAACAGGTTCATCATGGCTCTATTTTCATTACAAGCATTTCGAATCGTTTAGTACATTTAAGTTTATTAAATCGTATCTGGATTATTATGCAACTCATACTTACAAACCATACATGAAGGATTTCATTATGAATAAAAGAGCCATGATATACGATTCTATAAAAAACGAGTTTTACTTTAAAGAAATCGAAGGTTGGATAGAAAAAGATCCAAAAGGTTATTATACTTATATGAAAGATGTGTTTTACGTCAGAGATTCAATTCAGAAAACAGATTCTCAGGTTATTGTAAATGAAACTCAAATGCAAATGCTGAATTCAATTAAAGATGTTTTGAGCAGAAATAGAACTAATTACAAACTAATTATTAGCCCTTTATATAACGAAATTAAAATGAATCCAAAGGATATTATTATTTTGAAGACGATATTTGATTCTAAAAACGTATTTGATTTTTCCGGCAAAAGCGAAATAACGAAAGTACAAAGTAATTATTATGAAAACTCACATTATCGCCCGAATGTAGCAAAGCTACTCTTGGATAGTATTTACCAACTGGGCTCACTATCTGCGCAATGAATCATTATCTAAAACTAATACCTTTTTCGAAATATTTTGTCAATTTGTTTAGCATAATAGATAAAATAAAAGGATTTTTATCACAAAATAATTATTTTGAATGTACAATAAAATTAAAGAATTTTATACAATAGAAAAATGAAAATACTAGGCATTTCGGCATTTTATCACGATTCTGCGGCAGCTATTATTGTTGATGGAAAAATTATCGCAGCAGCACAAGAAGAACGCTTTTCCCGTAAAAAGCACGATGAACGTTTTCCTAAAAACGCAATTAAATATTGTCTTGATTATTCAGGACTAAGCATTGATAAATTAGACGCTGTTGTGTTTTACGACAAACCATTATTAAAATTCGAGCGTTTGTTAGAAACATATTATGCATTTGCTCCAAAAGGAGTTTCATCTTTTATTATTGCGTTGCCTGTTTGGTTAAAAGAAAAATTATTTCTAAAAAAAGTAATTAAGGATGAGTTGATGGAAATTGAGCCGTATAATAAGCGCAAATTAAAATTACTTTTTCCGGAACATCATTTATCTCATGCGGCCAGCGCATTTTATCCATCACCTTTTAAGGAGGCGGCAATTTTAACCATTGATGGAGTGGGCGAGTGGGCAACTTCATCTATTTGTCATGGTAAGGATAACAGCATTACTATTTTAAAAGAAACACATTTCCCTCACTCATTAGGTTTATTGTATTCTGCTTTCACTTACTACACAGGTTTTAAAGTAAACAGTGGCGAATATAAATTAATGGGTTTAGCGCCGTATGGTGATCCCGATTCAAAACAGGTAGCTGAATTTGTAGAAAAAATTAAAAGTGGCTTAATTAAAGTAATGCAAGATGGTTCCATATGGTTAAATCAAGAATATTTTAATTATGCAACAGGTCTGCGAATGATAAACGAAGAAAAGTGGGAAAAATTATTCGGTGTAAAAACTAGAAAATCTGAGGCGGAGTTGGAAATGGTGCATTGTAATTTAGCATTAGCGATTCAACAAGTCACTGAGGAAATTGTAGTATTGATGGCCAAAGAAGCGAAACGATTAACAAATGCAGAGTATTTATGCATGGCAGGGGGAGTTGCTTTAAATTGTGTTGCCAATGGTAAGTTAAAAGAAGCGAATATTTTTAAAGACATTTTTATTCAACCAGCTGCCGGTGATGCAGGCGGTGCTTTAGGATCAGCTTTGGCTGCATATTATATATTTTTCAAAAAAGAAAGAACTTCGTCTGGTAAACTGGATGAAATGAACGGCTCTTATTTAGGGCCCGAATATTCTTCAATTGAAATTGAAAAAACAGCTAGAAAATACGAAGCGGTTTTTGAAAAGCATAGTGATTTTAATACGCTTGCTTCTAAAATTGCAAAATTTATTTCTGAAGGAAATGTTATCGGCTGGTTTCAAGGAAGAATGGAATTTGGTCCACGCGCCCTTGGCGGCAGAAGTATTTTAGGTGATGTAAGAAATCCTGAAATGCAAAAGAAATTAAATTTGAAAATTAAGTATAGAGAGGGATTCAGACCATTTGCACCTTCGGTTTTGGCTGAAGATGCTGAGCAATTGTTTGAAATGAAAGGTATTTCCCCTTACATGTTAATGGTTCATCCCGTAAAACAAAACTTGTGCAAACAATTACCTTCTGATTATAAAAGTTACGATTTATTAAAGAAGTTGTATTATTTGCGTTCGGAAATGCCGGCGATTACTCACATCGATTTTTCAGCACGGATTCAAACTGTACATCAAGAAACAAATCCAAAGTATTGGGAGTTAATAAATGAATTTAAAAAACTGACGGGGAAAGGTGTTATCGTAAACACAAGTTTCAATGTTCGCGGTGAACCAATAGTATGTACACCAGAAGACGCATACAAATGTTTAATGCGCACTGAAATGGATTACTTGGTTGTTGGAGATTATATTTTCGATAAAAAGCAACAACCTAAGTGGGAAGAAAATCTGGATTGGCAAAAACAATACGGTCTTGACTAAAAGTTAAATGCAAAAATCACTATATAAAATGGCCTCGAAGCAAATTATAAACACTTTAAAAAAATAAATATGGATTTTTTAATTGACATTTGGAAGTTTATGAAACAGCGCAAAAAATGGCTGCTGTTGCCTGGTATAATTATTTTATTATTAATCGGAGCGCTATTGATATTTGGAAGTTCTTCAGCAATAGCACCATTTATTTACACACTATTCTAATATGAAAGATAAAAACAACAACCCGTCGAAGGTTATACTTACACTAGTAATTGCCTTATTGCTATTTTTCCATTTTTATCATTATCAATATTTATTTACCGCTGCAGTTATTCTTGGGTTAATAGGAATTTTTCTAGAATTCATTTCAGATAAGATTGCGATGGCGTGGATGTGGCTGGCGGAAATGCTTGGGAAAGTAATGCCGAAGGTGATGCTTAGTTTATTGTATTTTTTATTTTTTGTTCCATATGCGGTTATTTATCGCTTAGCTAAGAAAAATCCACTTGATATAAAGGCGGATGGCAAAGCAACTATTTACAAGGAAAGAAATCATTTATACACCCCTTCGGATATTGAGAATCCCTGGTAAGCATGAATCTGCACTTAGTTCAGGATACGGTTTTTATTAATGATTTTGCTGATTTACTTTCAGGAATTGGTGAAATTGAAAATAATCACTTTTATGTTTATTATTCTGAGTCTGCAAAAAAGAACGAACATAAACACCTGATTAAGGAAAAATTTAGCGGTTCAAAAATAGTTAAGGCTCCTCTTGAAGAATTACATGTCGAATGTAATAAATACAAAAATATTTTTATACATCTCTTGTCAGATCTTATACTTGACTTTGTAGAAAAAGTGGACACAAACAAAACAAAATTACATTGGTGCACTTGGGGAAGTGATTTTTACGGCCCGGATGAAATATTCACCAGTATGGTTTTTGATGAAGATTCGGCAAATATCTTTAATAAATGGAATCAGGAACACATTCTTGAAAATGTTAAGAGGAATAAAATTCCGCTTAACATAACTTATTTTTATAAACTGGCTCAGGAAGAACATCGCTATTCATTAAGAAAGAAACAAGCTTTTGATAATTATGAGAATTCAAAGCTGGCGTATTTAAAAAGAAAAAAAGAACTAGCAAAAAAATTCACAGGATTATTAAATTACGGATACGAAGATTATGTTTTTATTAAGAGCTTTTATGAAATAAATCCAGATTACTATTCTCTTTTCTATACTATGTTCGACGAAACGGATAATAAAGTAAAAGAGTCGACTTACCTTATTAATAGAGGTATAAAATCAAATGATAAAAAAATATTTATAGGAAACTGCGCAACATTACACAATAATCATCTCGAACTTATTCCGGTTTTAAAAACAATAAAAAGAAAATATCGGGAAGTAAAATTTATTGTACCGCTTTCATACGGACCAAAAAAATATTCTGATTTCATTTCTAAGGAATACAAAAAGGAACTTGGCGATTCATTTTATCCGATTTATGATTTTATTGAGAAGCAAGAATATTATTCAATTCTTAATTCAATTGACGTTATGATAATGAATCATAACGTGAATCAGGGGGGAACTAATTTATTTAAGGCTATTTATTACGGAAAACGAATTTTTATAAAAGACAGAAATCCTTTGGGAATACATCTGCGTAAAAATGGAGTTATAATGGATAATATAGAATCGCTTGAATCAAACATCTCAAATTTATTTGAGAAATTAAGTCCTGAAATAATTGCTAAAAATAAAATTGCCATTAATTCAATTTTTTCAACAAAAAATGCTGAAGAAAACATTAAACTCGTTCTCGCAGCAACCGCATAACCTTTATGTCTAAGAAGACTATTTTAATTATTTGTTATAACACATTACACAACGACCCAAGAGTTCTGCGTCAGGTTAATACTTTAAAAAACGATTTCAGAATTGTAACTGTAGGGTATAGTGATTCCAATACAGGTGTAGAGCATATTCAGTTGAAAGATTATGTCTTTAAAATGATAGATTTCTTTTTTAATTATCCTTATTTGTTACGTAAATTTTTCGCGGGCTTAACTCAGGTTTACTTAAAAACAGCAAAGTACAGGCATACTATTGAAATGTCGGTTTTACAACTACCATTTTGGAAAAAATATTACTTCGAAAAAAGATATTGGACCAAAATAGAGTTAGCGAATTACGAGTTAATAAAAAACGTAAATGTAGATATAATATTGGCTAACGATATTCACGCATTGCCAATGGCAATTAAGGTAGGAAACAAAAAGGCAAAAATTGTTTTCGACGCCCACGAATACCATCCTGAAGAGCTGAATGAGGTGGCAGAGTGGCGTAAAAACATGAAACCATTTGTTAAGTATTTATGTGCTCGATATATTAACAAGCCAGATTTAATGTTTACTGTTTCAGAACCAATTGCAAAAGAGTATAAAAAAAACTATAATGTTAATCCAATTGTAATAACCAACGCTCCCCCATTCGTTCAATTAAGCGCGAAGGAACCTGGGAATATTATAAGGCTAATTCACCATGGCGGCGCAGTTAAAGAAAGATTACTAGAAGAAACAATTAATGTAATAAATTTTTTGGATAACAATTACACTCTCGATTTAATGTTGGTAGGTTCTGATTCCGCTTATTTAAATTTTTTAAAAGACAAGTACAAGCATGATAAGAGGGTAAGTTTTATAGATCCAGTGCCGACTCATGAAATCAGTAAAAAAATTAATCAGTACGACTTGGGTATTTATATTCTTCCGCCACTAAATTTTAATAACATAAATGCTTTACCGAATAAGTTTTTTGAATTTATACAAGGCAGACTGGCTGTGGCAATCGGACCAATGCCTGCAATGGCAGAAATAGTAAAAAAATATAATTTAGGTGTTGTTGCAGAAGATTATACTTCGAAATCACTTGCTAACAGTATTAAAAACCTCTCGAAAGACAAAATTTACGAGTGTAAAAAAAATTCGGAAAAGGCCGCTAAAGAATTATCAGAAGATGAAAATAAACAGATTTTATTACGTGAAATAAAAAAACTGATAAACTAATATGTGTGGAATTGCAGGAATTTTAACTACCGAAACGTGCTCTGAGGAGTCTTTAAAAAAGATGACTGATGCTATAGCGCATCGGGGGCCCGACGGCGAAGGACATTGGCTTGATAGCGAATCAAAAGTAGCGCTAGGCCACCGAAGATTATCAATTATTGATTTAAGTGATAATGCATCGCAACCAATGCATAGTAGCGATGGGCGTTATACAATTGTTTTTAATGGGGAAATTTATAATTACATCGAATTAAAGGAGCCATTAGTAAAGGCAGGAAATAAATTTAAAAACGAATCGGATACAGAGGTGTTACTTAAGCTTTATGAATTAGAAGGAGAAAAATGCCTTCAAAAGCTGGATGGTATGTTTGCCTTTGCTATTTGGGATACTGTAGAGAAAACTCTTTTTTGTGCACGAGATCGCTTTGGTGAAAAACCTTTTTATTATCATTACGTACCAGGTAAATGTTTTTATTTTGCTTCAGAAATGAAGGCTATATTTTCGCTTGGAGTTGATAAAAGTGTAAATAATGTAATGCTTTATAATTTCATCAATTCATCTTTTTATATTACTGACCCTAACGACAGATCAAAAACATTCTATACAAACATAAAAAAATTGCCACCGGCTCATTTTGTAAAATTGAATGGCAGTTTGGAAGTGGAAATAAAAAAATATTGGAGCCTTGAAAATATTGACATCGACAAAACTATTACGTATGCTGCTGCGAAAGAAAAATTTAAAGACTTGTTTTATAAGTCGATTCAACGAAGATTACGTAGTGATGTACCAGTAGGCTCAAGCCTTTCAGGCGGCTTGGATAGCTCATCAATTGTTTGTGTTATCAATGATTTAAACAAAGAAAAAAAAATTAAGCAAACAACTTTTTCGGCACGGTTTGAAAACTTTCACCGTGATGAAGGTCATTACATGCAAAAAGTAATTGATAAAATAAATGTTCAACCTTTTTTTACTTGGCCGGACGAACAAGGATTTTTAAATGATTTCGAATCATTGATGCACCATCAGGAAGAGCCTTTTCCGTCAGCAAGTATCTATGCTCAATATTGTGTAATGCGAAAAGCAAAAGATGAAGGTGTTACTGTATTATTAGACGGACAAGGTGCCGATGAAATTTTAGCAGGATACGAGTATTATATGAGTTTTTATTTGAACTCAGTTTTTTTATCTCAACCCGAAGAGTATAAGTCTGAATTAGAAGCGCTGAGAGGCGTTTATAAAAATATCCCATTCACAGATCTTACTGCAGCGCCCGTAATGAAAGAGGAAATTGTTAAGCAGAATACAATGACTGATAAAATAAAAGATGCGATAAGGCCCGCGTATAAAGCAGTGAATCCATGGAAATATAAACGTATTATGAAAAAAATCCCGGTTCAGGGTTTTTTCAGTGAGGACTTTGTGAAACAATTTAATGAGAATATTAATTATGATTTTACATATCACGGAACAGATTTAAACGGATATCTTAAGCATTCTGTTGCAATTAATAATATGGAAGATTTATTAAGGTTTAGTGATAGAAACTCAATGGCGCATAGCAGGGAAGTAAGATTACCTTTTCTTGACCATACTTTAGTAGAATTTCTGTTTAGTTTACCGCCTTCATTTAAAATACGTAAAGGCTGGACCAAATATTTATTAAGAGATGCAATGAGTAATATATTGCCAGAAGAAATTACTTGGAGGGTTGATAAAATCGGTTACGAGCCACCTCAAAAAAAATGGTTGCAGGCACAAAAAGTTATTGAAAATACAAATGATGCTTTGGAATTTTTAAAGTCCAAAAATATTGTAAGCAAAAATGCTGTCATGGAGGAGCACCACAACTGGCCAGTTCTAATGACTTCTATTCTTTATAAATGAAATCGGTTCTTTTATTGAAGTTGAGTGATTTGGATTCGGCACCTCGAGTACATCGCACTTATGAAGCAATTAAGAATGATTTTGCTGTGACTACAGCGGGTTATTCACCTTTGGGAGTAACAGCTGAGACTTTTATAAACTTGAAACAATTTGCTAATGTTACAGATTGGATTATTGATTTCCATCTTAAATACCCGGTTATTATCAGAAAAGCAATTGCTGTGTTTATACAGATATTTATTCTAAAAAAATTCAATAATTCAGCTTACCTCAACAAGAAATATTGGAGCAATAAGAATAAACAAATATTTAATTTTTTAAAAGAAAAAAAATACGATATTATAATAGCCCATGGGCTAGATGTCCTTCCAATAGCATTCAAATTATCAAAGCAGCATAATTCAAAACTTGTATTTAATGCTCACGAGTATTACCCAAGGGAATTTGATGAGAATAAAAAATGGGTAGAATATGAAAAACCATTGAATGAATATTTGTGCAAGGAGTATTTAAAAAAAGTGGATTTGTTTTTTTGTGTTACTGAAAGTATTTCAGCCGAGTACAAGAAAATGTATAATGTAAATCCTATAACAATTACGAATGCGGCTGCCTTTAAAAATCTGAAGCCTATTCAGAGCGGAGATAAAGTGAAAATAATTCATCACGGAGCAGCATTACGAGGACGAAAAATTGAGGAAATGATTAGTTGCGCTAAATTGTTAGATGAGAGATTTACATTTAATTTGATGCTAATGCCGACGGATGAAAACTATTATAAGGAGTTGACTGAAAAATATAGCGATGATGAAAGAATAAATATTATACCTTCTGTAGAGTATAAAGACATTATAGATTTTTTGAATAATTATCAAATAGGCCTCTATTTATTGCCTAACACTAGCTTTAATAATGAAATGGCTTTACCTAATAAGTTCTTTGAGTTTGTACAGGCCAGACTAATGATTGCAATTTCTCCCAATCATGAAATGGCTGCGATTGTAAAAAAATATAATCTAGGGCTTGTTGCAAAAGATTATGATTTTCACTCTTTAGCGAAAGAAATAAATCAATTGAACACAGAGGATATTCTTGCTTATCAAAGAAACGCCAATGTATGCGCACAAGAACTTAACGCTGAAAAAAATGCTGAAATTATTTTAAAGGAGTTGAAAACAATAAGTTAAATGTGTGGCATAGCAGGCATAGTGTCTCTTAAGGAAAAAGTTACTCTTCATGTATTAAAAAACATGACTGATTCGATTGTACATCGTGGTCCAGATGGCGAAGGTCATTGGATAAATGAATCAGGAAGAGTGGGATTTGGTCACCGTCGTCTTTCTATTATTGATTTAAGTGAGAATGGAAAACAACCGATGCATTATGCGGATGGCAGATATACTATTACGTTTAATGGTGAAATTTATAATTACATAGAATTACGACAAACTCTTTTAGCAAAGGGGTATAAATTTATTTCCGAAACGGATACCGAGGTTTTAATGGCTTTATATCATGAATATGGGAAAGAATGTCTACAGCAATTGGACGGTATGTTTGCTTTTGCTATTTGGGATGAAAAGGAGCAAAAATTATTTTTAGCACGTGATCGTTTTGGAGAAAAACCGCTTTACTATTCTTTTTTTAAGGGAAATTTTTATTTTGCTTCTGAAATGAAAGAGCTTTGGGCTGGAGGAGTTGAAAGAAAAATAAACTCTGATAAGCTCAATGTATTTCTAGATAATGGCGCAGTATATTCCGAAGATGAAGGTGAAAGA
>JAYTSW010000133.1:0-2221 GCA_043745425.1 Sphingobacteriaceae bacterium
GGTATTGGGAGAAAACGGTTCCGCTATTTGGCGTAAAGCAAACGGCATTGATAATTCGCCCGTTGAACAATATAATGAGCGCAAATCTATTTCTACTGAATGTACTTTTGATAAAGACACGATTGATGTTGCTTATTTAAAACGTATGCTCATCAGCATGACCGAAAAATTAGCGTTTCAATTACGTAACGAAGAAAAATTAACATCGTGCATCAATGTAAAAGTTCGATACAGCGATTTTAATACACACACTATGCAAATGCGGATTCCATATACAGCTTTGGATAATGTATTAATAGAAAAAGTAGAAGAATTATTTAATAAAATTTATCAGAAACGTTTATTGATTCGTTTGGTGGGAGTAAGATTTAGTCATTTGATACAGGGCACTTACCAATTTGAATTATTTAATGATATGACGGAGCATATACAATTGTATCAGGCCATGGATAAAATGCGGAAGCGTTTTGGCGATGATGCCGTGATGCGCGCTGCGGGTTTGGGCATTACGCATCACAATTTTAATCCGTTTAGCGGGAAAATCGCCGGAAAGACATAAACCATTTTTAAAACATGAGAAAAAAGAATTCAGAATTAATTATTCCTGACGAAGTTGTTATGAATAAAATTTATTTAATCAGGGGGCAAAAAGTAATGTTGGATAAGGATTTGGCGGAATTATACCAAGTCGAGACCAAGCGATTAAAAGAACAAGTAAAACGTAATATGGAGCGATTCCCGAAACATTTTATGTTTGAATTGACCGAAAAAGAACATGAAATCTTAAGGTCGCAAATTGCGACCTTAAGATTTAAACATGGCGAACATTCTAAATATTTGCCAATGGTATTTACAGAACACGGCGTTCTAATGCTATCCAATGTATTAAAAAGTAGTCGTGCGATTGCTGTAAGTTTAAAAATAATTGATGTTTTTGTTCAGTTAAGAAAAAGCTTATCTGATACCGCGAAATTACGTTTGGCGTTAGAAGAAATAATCAAAAAGACAACAAACAACACAAAAAATATTGAAGTCATTTTTCAATACATAGATGAGCTAAATGAGAAAAAAGAAGTACCACGTAAACTCATAGGATACAAAACACCTAAGAAGCAGAAATAAAACATGTAAGGTCGCAGTTTGCGGCCTCCAAATAAAAAATGCTACTAAACTGCCATACATATTACAGCTTCGGGTACGGGACAATGTCCATTGACGAGCTATTTGATGAAGTGAAGCAAAAATGTTATGAATCATTTGTGTTGACTGATATCAATAATACGTCCGCTATTTTGGAGGCACTACGTTTATCAGAGGAAAAACAAGTAAAAATTATTCCCGGAATTGATTTTAGAAATGGCATTAACCAAAAATACATTGGTATCGCTATTAATAACGATGGATTCCAAGAACTAAATCAACATCTCAGTCATCATTTACATACCAAAACCGATTTTGAAAACGAAGCGCCTACTTTTACGAATGCTTATGTTGTTTATCCTTTTAAATCTTATAAAGGCAAAATTTTATTACCGAACGAATTCATTGGTATTTCGGCTAAAGAATTAAAATCATTCGCGTTTTCTCATGCCAAACATTACCGACATAAATTAGTAGTGCTGCAGTCCGTTACTTTTATTCAGAAAAAACATTTTAATGCACATCGTTTATTAAGGGCTATTGATGAAAACACACTTTTAAGTAAATTATTACCCGAGCAACAAACCACAAACGATGAAGTTATTCCACCATTAAATGAATTGTATTTTCATTTTAAAGATTATAAAGAAGCGATTTCTAATACCGAACATATTCTTAAAATCTGCAAAGTGGAATTTGAATTCGGTAAACTGGCCAATAAAAACAGAAAATTTTATACCGATAGCATTGCGAATGATATGGCCCTTTTACGCAGCGAATGTGAAAAAGGAATCAGCTATCGCTATCCTAATCCCAACAAAACTATTTCAGAGCGAATTGAAAAAGAATTAGATACTATTGAGGAAATGAAATTCGCTTCCTATTTTTTAATGAACTGGGATATTATAAAATACGCACAGTATAAAAATTATTATTACGTTGGTCGCGGAAGCGGCGCCAATAGTATTGTAGCTTATCTATTACGAATAACTGATGTTGATCCCATTAATTTAGATTTATATTTCGAGCGTTTCATTAATAAATTCAGAACCAATGCGCCCGATTTTGATATTGATTTTTC
>JAYTSW010000134.1:0-2216 GCA_043745425.1 Sphingobacteriaceae bacterium
AAATTCTATGCATCTGTTCGTTTAGATATTAGAAGAATCAGTCAAATTAAAGATGGTGATGTTGTTACCGGAAATAGAACTCGCGTAAAAGTGATTAAAAATAAATTAGCGCCTCCTTTCCGTATGGCTGAATTTGACATCGTTTTCGGCGAAGGTATTAGCAAAGTTGGTGAAATCATTGATATTGGCGTTGAGAAAAACGTTATTAAAAAAAGTGGTTCATGGTTTAGTTATGAAGATACTAAATTAGGACAAGGACGCGATTCAGTAAAAAGTTTATTTGCCGAAAACCCTGATTTAGCACAAGAAATAGAAGATAAAATTATTGCTATTTTAGCTGAAGAAGCCGCTAATGCGTAATTGATTTTTTGAGATTTGTTACAAAAAATCCGCTTTGAAATTAAACTAATATGAATGTTCAATTTTGAGACGGGTTTTTTGTTTTATAAAGATTCAATGTTACTTAACATTCAACTTACTTTTTTTATACCCATACATAAAGTAAACAACTAAGCCAATTACCAACCAAACAGAAAACATCATCCAGTTTGTCCAGCCCATACCAGTAAGTAAATAACAACAAGACAATAATCCCAACACTGGGATTAACGAATAATTTTTAATGAAAGATAAAACAGCAATTAGTATCCATACGATATAAAAAATAATCATGGGGTAGTTTAAGCTCGAATCATCATTCGTCATACCGCCTACTTGATTATAAAAAATAATAATTAAAGATATCATTGTAACAACTGGTACAATAAACTTCGCATTAATATAGGGCATTTTAAATTTACCTTTTTCTTTTGCTTCCATATTCCTTGGTAACATTAGTATTCCGCCACATACCAATACAAAAGCAAACAAGGTTCCGATGCTTGTAAAATCCAACACAAATTTTGGTGTTACGAAAAAGATAGGAATACCAACTACTAAACCTGTGATGAGGGTTGAAAACGCTGGTGTTTTATACTTAGGATGTATTTCGGCAAATTTTTGTGGTAGTAATCCATCGCGACTCATCGCCATCCAAATACGAGGTTGTCCCATTTGAAACACTAAAATAACACTTGTCATAGCTACTACCGCCGCTATAGAAACAATAAACAACATCCACTTAATGCCTTTGATAGCAAACACCTCAGCTAAAGGATCTGATACATTTAGAGCTGTATAAGAAACCATGCCTGTTAATACTAAAGCCAAAATGATAAAAATTACGGTACAAATAATTAAAGAATAAATCATGCCTCGTGGTAAATCACGTTGAGGATTTTTACTTTCCTCTGCTAACGTTGATACGGCATCAAATCCGATATAGGCAAAAAATACGCCCGAAACACCTGCCATCACTCCGTTAAATTGATTGGGCATAAACGGTGTCCAATTATCAATATCTACATACGTGGCTCCAACAATAATTACTAATAAAATAATAGCCAATTTTATCATCACCATTATGTTGCTGGCATTACGCGATTCTTTAGTGCCAACGTACACTAACCAGGTTACTAAAACATTAATCATCACAGCAGGTAAATCAAAAATAATTTTTAATCCTAAAACGTTTGGTGCTGAAGCCCAAGCATTACTTAGCTTTCCGGCAACACCATCTAAAAATGCTTGATGCGAATCAGAATAATTATTAGTAAGCCACAATGGAAAATGAATACCTAATGTTTCAATAAGATTAACAAAATAACCGCTCCAAGAAAATGCGACATAAATATTACCTATGGAATATTCCATTAGCAAAGCCCAACCTATTATCCAAGCAGATAATTCTCCAAAAGAAACATACGAGTATGTATAAGCAGACCCTGAGGCGGGAACGCGTGTTGCAAATTCGGCATAACACATAGCTGTAAATCCGCAAGCAATGGCGCAAATAATAAATAAAAAGATAACAGCTGGCCCACCTGAAAAACACGCAGAACCAATACTACTAAAGCTTCCAGCACCAATAATGGCAGCTATTCCGAAAAAAGTTAAATCACGAACCGTTAACACTTTGTGTAACCCAAGACTATGTCCATCATCGGTATTTGTTGAGGAAACTGATTTTTTACGTAATAAATTTGAAAGCAACATAGTTTAAAATTGGATGTAAAATTGATTGATAAATATAAATATAAAAATTAAGGTAACTAATCAGCCAATGAAAAAACAAATGGACAGCAGATTACGCTGATTTCTTATGGTTAAATATGATT
>JAYTSW010000135.1:0-8068 GCA_043745425.1 Sphingobacteriaceae bacterium
GAAGAGCGCGAATGTTATCATGCGCGAATCAAAAGTAAAGGCAGAAGGTGTAATTGTCGATTTACATGTTGTTCGTGTTGCTGAACGATTAGGAATTACAAAGAGTGATAAGCCTGATAAAATTGAAAAAGATATTATGGCACAAGTAAATGAAAAAGATTGGGGTGAAGTTGGAATGGCAATTAGTTTTTTAGGACGAGAAACTTGCAGACCAACAAACCCAGCACATCAAGATTGTGTTATGAAGGATGTTTGTGCTTTTCATAATAAGTAATGAATTGAATTACTTATAAAGTTTTCAAAATATACATATCAATCATTCATTACAAGTGCAGGACTTGCATAAAGATTTTTACATGCAAGTGCCATTAAAGTTTTGTAACGAATGGTATTTTGAATTGAAGTCGTAAGTATTTTCATTAGCAAGTCAGTCTTCGATTTTTCTTGTGCCGACAATAAAAGCGGCAACGCAATAATTATAAATAGATATTTTTATACATCGTATTGACTTTATAAAACTAAATTTAAAATTAAGCTAATAACCATCCACCATCTTTAGAAATTGTCAATCTGCAACCAAAAGCTTTTTGCGACTTTGCTTCCTCCTTCCTCTTTACCTCAAAAAAAGGCTAAAAGCACTTATCTCTATTTAAAACAATATGTTTATTAATTGAATAATTGTATATATTCGTAGTCACAAGCATATTACGTGAAAATGCTGGTAGCAGTAATTATTTGATAGATGAAATACCAAATTCTGAATGAAAAATGAATCGACAATTTTATCTTTATGGAAGGAACTTGATGCTATGCCCGAGCACCAAACTTTGGAAAAGATTAGGAACTTCAGTATTTCCATAGAGATTTTTGACGGTAATTATAAAGAGCTAATTCATCATTTACAAGTTCACAATAATCCAAGAGTTTCTTTAGACTTAATGCGCATGGACAAAAGGCATTTACTTCATGCTTACCAAAAAGAAATAACAAGATTTTTGCATAATTACATTGCATCGGCTCTTTCATTGACCGACCATGCAAGAAATCATTACCGTGATCTATACTCCAGCAACAATTTATTCCCTGATTATCAAGATGAAATAAACAGACGATTTGTAAGTAACCCTTTGGCTGTTTTCATTAAAGACCTACGACAATATTTCCAGCACTATAAAATGCCAGGGCTTTCATCTAACTTAACCTTTACAAAAGGTGCTCCTGATTTTGTTATTAAATTGCTTCTTCCGCTTAAGGAGATAACAAAATTTTCTGGATGGAGTCAGCATTCAAAAAAAAATTTAGCTCAACAAACAAGCGACCTTGATTTGTTTGCCTTAATTAATGATTATCATCAACTAATTGAAAATTTTTATCGATGGTTTATTGACCGACAAATGGAAATACACAAAGGCGATATCAAAAAGGTTAACGAACATAAAGATAAAATTAGGGGTTTGGCAATTATGGATTTTTTGAAACAGTTTATGGTACAACCAAAAACTATTGATGAATTTGAAAATGAAATATTCCGATATTTTCCTGAGGAAGAATTGGAAGAGATAAAAAATACTGTTACAAAAGCCGAAAGAGTAGAAAGAATTTTACACCTTTTGAAACAAATAAGTAAGCTAAATAAAGATGCGATGGAGAAAATTAGAGCATCCTACGCGATAGATGAAAATAATAACTGGCGCTAACGACACATAAGCGCCACGCCGCATGAAATTTTTACTTATCTTTAAATTATGATGAAAGGTGCAGCACTTAGATCCAAAACGTTATTGGCAATTTCACATAAAAGAATTATTAATACTTATGAAAAAAATAATTGTACAAATTCTCGTTTTATTCTTTTTCATAAATTGTGCGTTAGGTCAAGATACTATTTTTTCGTACCCATATCCAAATGGAATAGTAACAAGTGCGATTGACACGGGTTTTTTTACATACCGCTTCAGTGCCATAGAAAATCCAAAAATGCCTATTCGAATCAGTAAAAAAGAAACTATCAAGATAGCATATTCCAATGGGAATTACTTCATTAATCATGAATATAAACATGAAAATTATGCTGTTTTACCAACAGATATTAATTCTGGCAAAATTGTTTATACAAAAGTAGTCGATTTTAAAGGTGCAACTGCAAAAGATCTTTTTAACTCAGCAGATGGTTTATTGCAAGGAATGGTAAAATTCACTTCAGTTTCATCTGATCGTTCAGATTTCACATATCAAAAATATGTAGGATGCTTCGTTACAAAGTATGCAGGAGATCCTTATAATATTTATTTTAATTTAATAATACGATTTAAAGAAAATAAAATCAAGTATGAGTTTACTGATTTTTTAGCTATTTTTTCCAAGTTAAAAAGTAAACAGTCCTTAAATATTATTGATGCGTTTGCAAATGGTACTAATTCAGTTACGATTACAAATGCAAAGTATTTAGACGTTTCATATGCAAGAGGAGATAGGACATCAGAGGTAAAGAAATTTTGGCAGCCCATAAATGATAACATTCAACAAAGTATTGAAATGATTATTAATTTATGTTCAATGGCAACGCCTGAGAAGAAAGATAAATGGTAAGATGAAACTGCCAACAACAGCAGCTAATCAGGTTGGTGACAGTACAAACATTAAACAACAGTGCAAAAAAATGGACGACAAAACAATTTCAACGAAGCCATTTGGCTATCAATGGCAAATGCACAGCGATCATGAAAACCTGAGAAAAGCTTCCATCTAATGACTGAAAGAATACTATCAGAATTACAAAAAGAATATAGGAACTTTTTCTTAGGAAAGTTAAAGTTGTATGATGTGAAATCCCCAGCCGAACTAGCCAAAGAAGGAAAGAGCAAGTTCTTTACAGAAATAAAGCAAGATTGGACTACAGTCAAACTAAACAAAAAACGATTAATTGATGTTGCAAACATAAGTACTAAAATAAGTGTAGAAGAACCTTTTGAGACGTACAAAAAGATAACAGTAAAAGAAAAAAGCGTAAAACAATCAGAAACATTTAGAGATTTTAATAAACAAGAGATTACAACAAATTACAGAAATGAAAAGAAACAACATCAGACGACAAAAGAAAAACCACAGAGAGAACAAGAAACTTCAAAACAAGAGTTTTCTAAACAAGTAATTAAATCTGAACAGAATCATGAACAGACAGATGATTTGAAAATATTATTTACACCGAATAATCACTTTGCACAGGCAGAACCATATCAATATCCAGTTGTGAAAGTGCCCAAGCACAACTGTACTTTGAAACTTCCAAGATTAAAACGTTCTAACCAAAAAGGATATAAAGAGAATGACTTTTTTGATGAAATTAAACTTCAAATACATGATGTTGAACTAACGAATAATGTTCACATGGTTATTCCAAACTACAGCAAACCATACGAACCAGACATTGTATTATTTGACAAAAAGCTAAACTTGTATTTAGACGTTGAAATTGACGAACCTTATGATGGTTTCTATAGGTATCCTACACACAACTTTAGAGCAGAAGATGGCTTTAAGCAAGACAATATTCGTGATTTATTTTTTACAGAAAGTGGTTGGATTGTAATCCGATTTACAGAAAAACAAGTTCATAAGCAACCAAATGAATGTATTGATTACATAAAAAATGTAATCAATTCTATTCGTGACAAAGGATTTAGTAAAACACCAAAATGTACATTAGAAAATCAATGGAATGAAAATCAATGTACTCAATGGCAATTAAATAATTACAGAGAAAATTATTTAGAAATTCATTCCTTTTATAAAAGAACGAGACATAAAGAAGTTGTTGTTGCGGAGCAGGAATACGAGCCTATAGAATTAAATATTCAACGAACACAATTTAGAGATATTGAAAAGCAATATGACAAAGACCTTCATAAATATTTCCATCCCAATGACAAAACAGGTAATGCCGAATTTATATCAGTAACAACATTAATTGAAAGATTTTTTCAATTTGACATACTTCGCTATATAAGAAGAGAGGCCGAAAAGCTGAATAGGGATGAAGAAGAATTGTTTAGAGAATTTCAAGCTTTGAGAGACGAAGCAGCAGTTTTGGGAACTGAACTTCATTTGCAAATAGAAAACTATTATACAAAGAAACCATTTGATGATAGTCTGCAAGAATTCCAATACTTTTTGGTTTTTGAAAAAGAAAAAATTATTCCAAAAGAATTAATATTTGCAGAGGCAGAAAAAAAAGTATTCTACAACAAGTTCAATTTAGCGGGTACAATAGATTGCCTTTTCAAGAGTGCCGATGGGAAGTATGTAATGGTTGATTGGAAGCGAAGTAAGAAATTGATTGTAAATGGAACCAATCAACCTGATAAAAGAGGATTTCAAATTGAAATAGAAGGATTAGCGGATTTGACTAATTGTAGTTACTATAGATACTGTACTCAACAGAATATGTATAAGTACATGTTAGAGCAAGAATACCATATTGTAATATCTGATATGATTCTAGTTGTGCTTCACGAAAAGTATTCAAATTATCATACAATTAAACTTCCAGTAATGTTAAATGAAATCAAAATAATACTCAATTCAATAAACCACAAAATATAATGGAAGTATTACAAGAATTTAAACAAGCAATCAAAATTGAAAGCGAGAAAAATGCAGCAGATTTTTTATCGTTAATGTCTATGCCATCTAATGAAAGAATTGCTAAAGGTGTAACAATGGCAAACTTTACTTTGACATTTGATTTCAGAGAATTACCACCTAGTCAGTGGAATGAACCTATAGATTTTCCGTTATCTTACATTAATTCTGTCTATATTAAATGTGATAAAAACATTACAAAATTTAAGGAGGGTTCGTCTGTTGTTTTGAAAAATGGTGCGTACAATTTCAAAATGGAAATAAAGGAAGACAGCATTGATAATTTTGTTTTAGAGCCTCAAGACTTTCATAAATACAGTTGCTACATAGATAAAAATAATTATTCAACAACTAATTGGGAATTGAATGAAGACAAATCTGATGCAACAGAAAAAATGCTAACAAAAACGGCAGAAATATTGAGTAATGAATTTGGCAAGATGTCAAGAATAGATAAATTTCTAAATGGCAAGGCTGTCAATACATTTAAGTCCGATTCAACTCATGTAGAGTATCTCAATAGTTCTCAAAATACCGCTTTATCAAAGTCTGTTAATTCAAGTGATTTTTGCATAATTCAAGGACCGCCAGGAACAGGGAAAACTGAAACCATTGCAAACATTGCACAATTTTTATTAGGACAGGGTAAAAAAATATTTATAACCGCTCCAACACATACAGCTATAAACAATTGCCTAAATGCCGTTTCTAAGAGGGTTAAAAACAGAAGTAAGGTAATTAAAATTGGAAATAAACCTCAAAATAAAGAAATTGCTAATAATTCAAATATTACAATTAAATCTAGTTTGACATATCCTGCTTACCAAAATAGTCCAGAACTAAACCAAAATGGTATTGTAATAGGTGCGACACCTTATTCGGTGTGCTATGATGCAACAAAAAAATTAAGATTTTGGGAGTTTGATGTTTGCATAGTTGATGAGGCTTCTCAACTATCTATACCGTTATCTCTTGCAGCAATGTCAAGGTCTATCAAATATATCTTTGTTGGTGACCATAAACAATTAGACCCAATCGTTCCGAAAAGTACAACCTTAGAAATGTTCTCTGAATCAATCTTTAGTAGACTTGCAAGATTTTATCCAAACGATATTAATTTGCTAGATACTTCTTACCGGCTTAATGAGTCATTAATAAAAATACCGAACAAACTATTCTATAACAACAAATTAGAATCAAGCAAAACAACCGAAATAGATGGTAAAAATTACGAATGTCAATTTCATTTTAATGTATTAAACAATGAGCCCCATATTCTACTATTACACGATGAGTTTGATGGGATTAGTGATTCTAAATTTGAAGCAGAAATTATAACAAATCTAATTTCTGATTTATCTAAAAATGGTATTAAACTAAGTGAGATAGGAATTGTGACACCGTATAGAGCACAAGTAAGAACTATTAGAAGGGCATTAAAAACCAGATTTTCCAAATTAACAAAAGAACATTTTAATTCGTTGTTTATTGATACTGTAGATAGTATTCAAGGACAAGAAAGAAATTATATTATCTATAGTATGGCTAACTCTCATCCATTAGACTCGATGAAACGTTTGGACTTCTTTTATAGTCCTAATAGATTAAATGTTGCAATTACACGAGCAATCAAAAAGTGTTTTGTATTAGCGAACTACAAAGTTTTTGACATCAAAGAAGAAGAATTATCGAGTCATACAGAATACCAAGCAATAAAAGAAAGCCTTGACATTTTCAAAAAGTATTTCTCTCAATCAACAAAAATAGAAATAAAAACTAGCAAAAACGAATGGTAGCCCAACACAATTGGCGCCACATCCACCTTCGATAAAAGTTCTTTTCTATTCACAAAATTTCTTGCATTAAACATTTCACAAACATAAACTGCCAATCTCTTACGACATTAAATACTTATTTACCGACTATCAATTTTGTTTGCTCTAATTTTGCTTTGAGAGGGATGCGTAGCATCCCCGTGAATTGGTAATATTATCCCAATAGCTATCGAAACTGCTTGCCAAAAAGTCTTTTACTTTTTGGCTAATGGCCTCCCTAAATCCCTCCAAAGGAGGGACCTGATTTTTCATGAGATTAATTTAATCCTGGCAATCATAGTAATCTTTCAATTCCGATAGCTATCGAAACTGCTTGCCAAAAAGTAAAAGACTTTTTGGCTAATGGCCTCCCTAAATCCCTCCAAAGGAGGGACCTGATTTTAGTTAAATTATTTTGTAATCCTGTTAATCAAAGTAATCCGTTAATCCTGTTCTATAAAAAAATTTAAGTGCCGACCATTTTTCATCAACATAACACTCTTTTACGTCTACCAGTCCTAGCTTTAATGCTTCTTTACGGATAACATCTTCGCTTCAACAATTTTTATCATGACAATCTTGGCTTTCGGTTTCAAGAGTCACGTGCTGAATATTGTGATGTTCAAGTTCGTGTTTGAGGTTGTGCTTTATATCGGAAATTTGCTTTTCTGTTAAATCACTTTCAACAATTATATGCGCTGTCATTGCATTTTTTGTAGTACTCATCGCCCATACATGAATATGATGAATAGACTTTATTCCGTTCATTTTCTCTACTGCAATCGTTATTTTTTTCAAATCTACATTATGCGGAACGCCATCTAAACTTAAGCGAATTGTCTCTTTCAATAATTTCCATGTGCTAATGAAAATTACAATGGCAATTACAAAACTCAACACACTATCAATCCAAAATAAATTAGTGTAGTAAATAATTATTCCACCAATTACAACGCCTAAAGAAACGGCTGCATCTGCTGCTAAATGCAAGTATGCTCCTTTTACATTGAGATCCTTTTCTCTATCACGAAAAAATAAAAATGCAGTAATACCGTTGATGAAAATTCCAATAAAAGCAACAATTGCAATTGTTTTTCCTTGAATTGGTTCCGGGTGACTTATTCTTGTAAATGCCTCCCAAGTTATACCACCAATTGCAATTAAAAGGATTACTGAGTTTATTAACGCGACTAAAATTGTAGACTTTTGAAAGCCATACGTATAATTGCTACTTGTTTTAACTTTAGTTAAGCGAAAAGCAAAAAGTGCTAAGGCTAAACTTGCTACATCAGAGAGGTTATGCCCAGCATCAGTAAGTAATGCTAATGAATGAGTATTTAAACCCATTACAACTTCTATTAAAACAAAAAGTGCGTTAAGAATTATTCCAATAACGAACGCTTTGGTTACACCTGTAAGTGTTGGAGTGTGATTATGATTATGGTGAGAATGTGTATCCATTTTCTAGGCTATTTTTTAATTCATAATCTGCATAATCCTTAATATTTCTAAATAATACTACTCTCCACTCTTTCCATAATTTGGCAACACTCTTGCTGAGGGATCACTCACATTACAATTTTCCCAAGTTTTATTAGGCATCCAAAAATCTT
>JAYTSW010000136.1:0-2203 GCA_043745425.1 Sphingobacteriaceae bacterium
TGCATCACATCGGGCTTCATTTTCACGGTAAATTCCGTTTGAGTTCCTACTTTGAGTTCTTGTGGAGTCATACCCACGAAAGAGAATACTAAGACATCACTTGGAATACAATTGATTTTGAATTTTCCTTCTGAATTGGTATTTGTACCTGTGTTTGTGCCTTTAACGAAAATGGTCACGCCTGGCATGGGCGTACCATCTTCCGAAGCGGAAACTGTTCCCGAAATCGATTGTTTTTGGGCAAATGTCTTCATTGAAACAAGTACAAAAAGCCCCATAAATAATAGAATTTTCTTCATAATTTTGCTTATTTTTTAGTTGTTTGAGTATGTGAATGATAGTTATTTGGATAATGCGTAATTGAAATATGGGCAATAAAATACCTTCCCGATATTTTTCATATATCTGATAATCAATTGATTACGGTAAGATTTTAAATTAATCTACAAACCTAAACCCCATACTTTTGTGAGAGTAGTTTTGAATTTTTGAAGGGCTGTTTTTGGAAAATAATAAACTGATAATTTCTACTTAGTTGTATATTTACTTTATTTTTAGAAAAAGGTTAATTACCATATTTTATTTGGCTATTTGCCAAAATACTTATTCGATTATACTACATAAAATGATAATACCAAATAAAAAATTAAGAAATTTTACATTTTACAATTTATTCTTTAAATTGTTCTATTGTTGTTTATACAAAATATAATTATTTAAAGAATAAATTTGACTATATAAAATTTACTAAAAATTGATGCTGAAAATAAATAGACACAATGAAAGTGTTTGATAGTCAATTCATTATGAGCAAATTTACTTAATAATTTGATAATGAATACTTAATGTTTGGTAGGTATTTTAATTTGTATTATTTTTAGTTTCCATACAAAAAAACATTTATTTTTCATTTAAAACCATGCAAAAATCAACCTTAGAACAACTCCGTTACCCCATCGGCACATTTCAGAAACCTGCCGAAATCACACAAGAAATTATCAATAACTGGATTGCTGATATTGAAGCATTGCCAGCACTTCTCAGAAAAGCCGTAGAGGGTTTGACAGAAGAACAATTATTACTGCCCTATCGCCCAGACGGTTGGACGGTTCAGCAGACGGTGAATCACGTAGCGGATTCGCACGCTAATGCTTTTATTCGTTTCAAATTAGCTTTGACGGAAGATTTGCCTACGATAAAACCTTACGAAGAACAACTGTGGGCGGAATTGGAAGATGGTAAAAATGCTCCGATAGAATGGTCATTAATAATGCTGGAAGTAATGCACAAACGTTGGGGAATGCTCTTAAAATCCATGACCGCCGACCAATTTGAGCGTAAATTTATGCACCCCGAAACCAAGCATATCAATTCTTTACGCTCGGTTACGGGGATGTATTCATGGCATGGAAAGCATCATACGGCACACATTACGAGCTTGCGTGAGCGGGAGGGGATTTGAGGAGTATAGGCTGTAAATCAAGCAAAAAGCGACCATTTAATAGAAATAAAGGATTAACTTTTGAAAGAAGTAATTATACCTCTAATTTGTATTATATATTCTGAATTTACCTCCTGAAATACAGGATATACTTTTAGAATTTAACTAAAAGCTATTAGCCATGATTTCAAGAACTGAAACCGACATCATACCCTTATTAAGAAACCTATGTATAGCTTTGCAACCATTAGCCAGCAGTAGGAATATTACACTACATTTTACTTCTGAACAAGAAAAAATTCTCTTCAACTTTCAAACCAATGATTTACTGAGTGGCTTTTCCAAATTTATCAGTGCAGTAATTGATTTTTTGCCTGACAATAATTCACTCATTTTGACTGCTGAAATCATTAACAGGAATGATAGTAAATACGTATCTATAAAAATGCGAAACACGGGCATAAATCTTAAAATGGTTACGGCACTTCTTATTAAATCTTCCTTACCCGTTACGCTAATTTCATCTGATACCAACGAAACTACTTTTGAAGTATGTTATTGCTTGTTGCCATTGCTTGATAAAATTATAGATAAACAAGACTCAAAGAATGATGCTTTATGGAACTATCTTAGTGTAGTTAATGGTATAAAATCGCATTTTGCAAAGTTGAATAACCCTGTTGCAAGGCTGGCAGAGACTAAACCAAAGGAGGCTGTTTTCCTTACCAAAATTAATACCTGCATCTTAAAAAATATCAGTAA
>JAYTSW010000137.1:0-2201 GCA_043745425.1 Sphingobacteriaceae bacterium
CATTCAGAGAAGGAACCCAATTATTAGAAAATAGTAATATTGACAGCGCATTAGTATTTGGGAAAGGATGGAGTTATGGCGCTGAGTTTTTTTTAAAGAAAAACGCCGGAAGATTTACAGGCTGGATTGCATATACTTTATCGTGGACAAATCAAAAGTTTAAAGATTTGAATTATGGAGAAGCATTTCCTTTTAAATACGACAGAAGACATGTCTTATCGATTGTTGGAACTTACGAGTTAACAAAAAAATGGACTCTCTCCGCCGATTTTGTGCTTTCGAGCGGAAGCGCTTATACCCTGCCGACAGGAAGGGTTAATATTTCAAATGGCGGAAGTCTTTACGATGGCGTTTATTACGTATATGATAAAAGAAATAATTATCGATTAAATCCGTATCATCGTTTAGATATTGGGGCAACATACAGAAAACATAAAACTTTATTTAAAAGAAAATTACCTTTAATTACCGAGTGGGTGTTTAGTGTCTACAACGTTTATAGCCATAGAAATCCTTATTTTGTATATTTAACTATCGACCCTGTTACTCAAGTGCCAAAAGCAAAACAAGTTTCGTTATTACCAATTATCCCAAGTATAACTTATAATTTTAAATTTTAAGAATATGAAAATCCATTTGAAGTTTTATCTCTTCTTAATTACTTTAATTATTTCTTATGCTTGTCAAAAAGAAATTAAAATTAAACCGTTGGATTCTGTAAATAAATTATCGGTTGAGTGTATTTTATATCCAGGAAGAGTTCCTGAATTATATTTAAGTAATAGCGTAGGTTTTTTTGATTCAAATACAAGCCCATCTCAATTATTTGCCAGAGGCGCAGTTGCCAGTATAACAGGAAGTACAGTTGATAATTTAGTTATTGATTCAACGTTTGATAATTTCAGATGCCGATGGGTTCTTTTTTACAAAGGCGCAATTCCTTCTGTAGTTGGACAAACTTATAACTTATCAATTACATATGGCGGAAAAACATACACTGCAACAACTGCAATCAATCAACCTAAAGTAGCGATAAACAAAGTTTCCTATATAAGTACATTTCATGATGTGTATGGTGCGCATGAAGGGGTTATTCTCAACTTTAATGATATTGCAGGAAGTGAAAATTTTTATCGCTTTCAATTAAACAGAAGTATTGATAGTTCTGTTTATGGAGCTTCAAGCCTTGGACTAATTCACAGTACCTGCACCAACGGAAATAAATTTTATGTACACGAATTTGGAAGGTCGATTTATTTTGACAAAGGAGTCGATGGACAAGCTTTGGAATTTGTTACAGAGCCTGCTTATTTGCATCAGCTTGATGATACTGCTTATGTGTTTGTTCAATCATTGGATAAAAACGCAGCTGAGTTTTATGATAATCTAGATAAGCAGAAACTGGCTCAATTTAATCCCTTCATAGAGCCGGTATTTTTAAAAAGTAAAATTGAAGGTTGTATTGGAGTGTTTGGCTCGATTGTTCTTTCCGATTCATTATTGTTTGTTTATCCGGAGTAATTTAATAGTGTGCCAACTATTTATGAAGCATTTACAGCGTTTTAACAGAGTATTTTGAAGCTTTATCGATAAATCAAGTAGAATACACCTAATATTTGGTAAATTACATTTCATTATAGTTATAAGGATTAATCATTTACTAAATTCAAATTTAACCATTGCAAAACAAAAAATCAATATTAATAATAGGATTAAAGGATGCTAACATTACCAAGTTTATTGATTCCCACAACACAAAGATATTTTCTATTACTCAAATTGAGAGTTTTGATGAAGCAGAAAGTTGTTTTTTAGAAAATAAATTTAGTTTAATTGTTGTCGATTTAGATTCTGTTTTAATTGATAAAATAAAATTAGGTGATTTTGTTTTAAAAGATAAACACATTGAACTTATTCCTTTTCTGTTTTTAGCTTCTACCATCGACGAAAGTGTTTTTGAATGCCTAAAAATAAACTATGAGCTTTTTAACTATGTTCTTAAACCAATAAATTCAGGTTTACTTCTACTAAAAATAAACAACTTAATTCAACACAAGGAAGTTAAAGAAGAACTTAACAAATCGAAAAAAAATCTAAACAAAAAAATTATTCAAGCTGAAATATCGTATGAAGATTTATACTACTCACTACCCCAAGAAATTCTTTTAATTAATGATAAAGGAATTATAGTTGGAATTAAT
>JAYTSW010000138.1:0-8035 GCA_043745425.1 Sphingobacteriaceae bacterium
CACCAAACCATAAGGCATGAAAAAACTTATACTTCTCTTCTTATTTATTGCATCAACTATTTCAGCGCAAGACTGGACTTGGCTTCGCGGCAATAGTACAGGAAGTGTTGTTGCTAATTACGGCAGCATTGGTATTTCCGCTCCTACAAACGATCCTGGTTCTCATCATGGTGCTGCAACATGGACAGATGCTTCAGGAAATTTATGGGAATTTGGTGGCGAAGGTTTTGCTTCTGCACCAGCGATTGGCTGGTTAAATGATTTGTGGAAATATAATCCTTCAATAAATGAATGGACTTGGATACGCGGCGCTAATATTATCAATCAAAATGGTAAATATGGAACAATTGGTGTTTCATCCCCCACCAACGAACCGGGCGCACGTGAATTTCCTTTTTTCTGGAAAGATAACAGCGGTAATTTCTGGATGTTCGGCGGCGATGGTTATGATGCCTTCGGAACATTTGGACGATTAAATGACTTATGGAAGTATGATTTAACAACTAATCAATGGACTTGGATGAGCGGCACAAATCTCGCTAATCAAAATGGAGTTTACGGTAGTCTAACGGTTCCCAGCACTACTAATATACCGGGTGGTCGCCACGAAGGAGGAATGTGGGTGGATGCAAGCAATAATTTTTACTTGTTTGGTGGTTATGGTTACCCTGTAACAGGCCCCGATGGTTGGCTAAATGATTTATGGAAATACAATTCAGCAACTAATCAATGGACTTGGATGAAAGGAAGTAATTTAATAAACCAAAGCGGAACCTATGGCGTAATTAAAACAGCAGCGCCTACTAATATCCCTGGCGGAAGAGAATTTCCTGGAGTGTGGAAAGATCCAAGTGGCACAATATGGTTATTCGGCGGTGGCGGTTTTCCTGCATCAACATCACCAGGACATTTAAACGATTTATGGCGGTACAACCCTATCTCAAATAATTTTGTATGGGAAAGCGGAACTAATTTATCAAATCAACTTGGTTCATACGGAACATTAGGTGTTCCATCAACTACAAATATTCCGGGTGGAAGATACAGTGGTGTTCCTGTTTTTGATAACTGGGGAAATTTATGGTTGTTTGGCGGCATTGGTCTTCCAGGAACAAGTGGTTTAGGAAGATTAAATGATATCTGGCGATACACACCATCAACCAATGAGTGGACGTGGATAAAAGGTTTTAATGGTGTTAATAGTAATGGAACATACGGCACAATGGGAGTTAGCGCTCCAGCAAATAATCCAGGAGGAAGATATTATAATATTGGCTGGAAAGATTTGAATGGAGATATGTTTATTTTCGGAAGTTTCGGTTATCCTGCAAGCGGACCGTTAGAACAACTAAACGATTTATGGAAATATAAAATTACCTGCGTTCCTTATAATATTACGGATGCTTTGAGTTTAAATATTTGTAATGGAAATTCTGCGGTTCTAAGTGTTGCAACAGTAAGTTCAAGTGTTGTGAATTGGTACAGCTCCCCTACTTCCACTATATCTTTAGGAACAGGAAATTCTTATACAACCTCAGCATTAGCAACGGGAAATTACACTTACTATGCCGAAGGAACACCTTGCTTAATGAGAGTGCCAATTACGGTTTCGGTTAGTGCTTGTACTACTATTTTTAATTCGGCAAGTGAGACAAAAATTATAAAACTATTTCCTAACCCAAACAACGGTTCTTTTTTTCTAAAATCAAATTTAAAAGAAGGAGAATTTGTTTTGTATAATACATTAGGACAAGAAGTGCTGAAGAAAGAAATTTCCGAGGGAGATAATTATTTGCAACTGGAAGTCGCTAAAGGAATTTATTATTATTTTATTTCAGAGAATAGTGTGAAGTTACAAAGCGGGAAATTGATTGTGGAGTGATACATCCCCCGCCCTTCGAGCACCCTCTTAAAAGGAACAGAATTATTCAGCCGCGTCCTTCGTCAATTGCATATCGGCAATTAATTTTACAACGAATTCTAATTGTTGTTCGGGAGTTAAATCTGTGTTATCTAAAACTATTGCATCTTTTGCTTTAGTAAGTGGGTTTTCTTTACGATGAGAATCGGCATAATCGCGTTTCTGTAAATTTTGTTTTACTTCATCCAAGGTAAAGTATTGTCCGTGCGCCGTGTACTCATCCCTTCTTCTTATCGCACGAATATCCGGATCAGCAGTCATAAATATTTTTAATTCCGCATAGGGAAAAACGTTAGTACCGATATCTCGTCCATCTAATACAACCGCTTTATGTTTTCCCATTTGTCTTTGTAATGCCACCATTTTTTCGCGCACTTCATGTATAGCACTAACTTTACTTACATTATCCGAAACCACCATGCTGCGAATTTCATGCTCAACATTTTCACCGTTCAAATATGTTTCAGAAACTTTAGTGTGAACGTTAAATTGAAAGCTTACAATTATTTTTGGAAGATTAGCAATTAATTTTTCTGTATCAATATTTTGATTTGCATCAATTAAATTGTTTCGTAAACAAAACAAAGTAACGCAACGGTACATTGCACCTGTATCAATATAACTGTAATGTAATTTTTGGGCAAGCGCTTTAGCCAGCGTGCTTTTTCCGCAACTCGAGAAACCGTCTATGGCTATAGTTATCTTTGTCACAAAGTAAATTTAGGAAGAATTTTTGGGAAATTGAAATGAGGCCTATTAACCTCGCTCGTCGGCGAAAGACAGCCACCCACTCTTCAATGGAGAAGGGGATTAAATGCGTACACCCACGATGCAAACATCATCCACCTGTTCCAGATCGCCGCACCATTCGTTGAAGCGTTGAGATAAAATTGCATGCTGTTCTTCTGGATGAAGTTTGTGAATTTCGAGTAGTAATTCTTTTAGGGGCTTGTACTTAAATTTCTTTCTCTTTTCGCCGCCAAACTGATCAGCATAACCATCAGTAAACAAATAAAACATATCACCTTTATTTAATTCTACAACATGTGAAATAAATGGTTTTGGATTTTCGGTTTTGCCAATAGGTTGCTTAGTGGCGCTAATTTCTTTTAATTCGCCATCTTGAATATACCATAACGGATTATTAGCGCCACTCCAATTCAGTTTTGTTTTTTTATTTTTATCTTTTTGAATTGAAATTGTGCAGAAAGAAATATCCATACCATCTCTTACTTCCTGATTATTCTTGGTAAATGTTTCCAAAACCAAATCACGAGTACTGTCTAGTATTTTACCAGAATCTGTTAAGCGTAATTCTTTTACACAACGGTTTAATGCATTTGAACAAACCACACTTACTAAAGCGCCTGGCACACCATGACCAGTACAATCAGCCGCAGCAAGGAAAAACAAATTTTCATCTAAAAGCGAATTTTCGAAATAATAAAAATCACCTGCAACAATATCTTTTGGTTTGTAATAAACAAAACTATCAGGTAAATATTTTTTTACTGAATCGATTGATGGTAAAATAGCTTCTTGCAGACGTTTGGCATAAGTAATAGAATCCATAATCTCTTTGTTTTTTTCATCTACATCTGCTTTCTGTACTTCAATAATCTTTTTTTGTCGTTGTGTAATTTTGTATCTACTAAACATAAATCCACCAAACACTAACATTAATGCGAGTCCTCCGAACAAAGCGTAGCGCTGAATAGATGCGCTTTTTAATTGTTCGTCACGCACCAGAACCTGTGCGGCAATAACTTTTTTCTCTTCCTGATTTTTAATACTATCTGCTGCTGCTTTTTTAGCATACTCAAATTCCATTTCTTTCCTAATAATTTCTTTTTGCTTCTGTTCGTTGTCAACACTATCTTTTGATTCAATTGCGGCTACATAATGAAAGTACGCATTCTTATAATCTTTTTTTTCGGAGTAGAAACGCGATAATTCGTTATGTATGTCTGTAATCATACTGTAGATTTCTAAACTATCAGCCAAAACGGAAGCGCGTAAAAAATATTTTTCAGCAAGTTTATCTTCTCTCCTAAGGCTATAAATTTCGGCAATGCTCTTTAAGGTTATTGCAATTTCACGCATGTCGCCGAGCTCATGTTTTATTTTTAAAGCAACAAAATAATGATCTTGTGCTTTCCCAAGCGCCCCTTTCTTTTTATACAAATCACCAATGTTACCAAGCGTATTTGCCTGTAATTGTTTATACCCCTCCTCGTCTGCCATTTTTAATGCTCTATAATAATAATCTAATGCATTAAACTTATCGTTTTGATCGGCATACAACAAACCTAAATTTCCATACGTATTTGCTTGCAATAATTTATAACCGGTTTCTTCTGCCAATTGTAATGCTCTTAAATAATATTCCTTAGCTTTTGCGATGTTGTTACGTTGAAAATAGATAATTCCGATATTACCAGAATGCCGAGCAATACCAGTTTTATTTCCGGTTTTTTCATCAATCTTAATTGCTGTAAAATAATAATCGAGTGCTTTTAAAATATTTCCTTTATTCGAGTAAACAAGGCCAATGTATCCTAATGTTTTTGATTTAAGATTTAAGATTTCATTATTTGATTTACCGAAACTCTCAATTCGTTCGCAAGCTGTAATACAATTTTTATAATACTGAAGTGCGTAATCGTAATTGCCTTTAAAATAAAAACCTAAACCAATTTGATGATAAGATTGTGCTATCCCTTTCTTGAATGATAATTTTTCGGAAAGCATTAATGCTTGTTTGCTTAACGCGATTGATGAATCAACATTTTGGTCTTTAACTTCCCAGCTTAACAGGTTTAAGTATTTTACTTTATTGGTGTCTTTCGCGGTTTTTAAAGCTGTTTTTAAAGAATCAATTCTGCTTGCAGCAATGCGTATGTGGTTGTTTTGGGAAAAAACAGTATTTGTCTTCATTAAAAAAAGAAGAGCAATAGAGAGGAATATTACGTGTTTTTTTATGATAATAAATGTACAAAAAAAGTAGCCTGCGTCTTTTAACAAAAAAGCCGTTAAACTTACATTTAACGGCTCCTTAATAATTAGATGCTAGTGTTTACTCAGCCTTAGTTTCTTCTGAAGAAGTTTCAGCTCCATCAGTTTTCTTTTTAGTTGCGCGGCTACGACGAGTAGTTTTTGCTTTTTCAGGCTTAGCTGAACCTTTAGCATTCGAGTAAACTTCGTTGAAATCAACTAATTCAATCATTGCCATTTCAGCAGCGTCACCTTGACGGTTACCTGTTTTAATAATTCTAGTGTATCCACCTTTACGGTCACCAATTTTTACTGCAACATCTTTAAACAATACAGTCACTGCTGTTTTGTTTTTTAAGTCAGCAAAAGCTAAGCGACGGTTATGTGTACTGTCATCTTTACTTTTAGTAAGGATAGGCTCAACAAAAAGACGTAATGCTTTTGCTTTTGCAAGCGTTGTAAAAATACGCTTGTGTTCAATTAATGAACAAGCTAAATTGCTTAACAACGCCTTACGGTGAGAGCTTGTTCTGCCTAAGTTATTTATTTTATCTCCGTGTCTCATTATAGTTTGTGATTTGGTGAGTTATGATTTGGTGAGTTAATTCGCTACTTCACCATCTCAGTAATTCACATTTGTTAATCTTTATCTAATTTATATTTCTGAACGTTCATTCCGAATTGTAAACCTTTAGCCGAAACTAAGTCTTCTAATTCAGTTAATGATTTTTTACCGAAGTTGCGGAATTTCAATAAGTCGTTTTTGTTGAAGGCAACTAGTTCGCCTAAAGTTTCAACATCAGCAGCTTTTAAGCAATTCAATGCACGAACTGATAAATCCATATCAACAAGCTTAGTTTTTAATAACTGACGCATGTGTAATGATGTTTCATCAAATTCTTCTTCACTCTTTTTATCTTCAGTATCTAATGTAATTTTCTCGTCAGAGAATAACATGAAGTGGAAAATTAAAATTTTAGCAGCTTCTTTTAAAGCTTCTTTCGGGTGGATAGATCCATCAGAAACGATATCTAAAATTAAACGTTCGTAGTCAGTTTTTTGTTCAACACGATAGTTTTCGATTGTGTATTTTACATTCTTAATAGGCGTGTAAATTGAATCGATAAAAATAGTTCCGTTTGGTGCGCTGTTAGATTTATTTTCTTCAGCTGGAACATAACCACGACCTTTTTCAATCGTTAATTCCATTTTAATACGAACAGAAGGATCGCAATTGAAGATAACTAAATCAGGGTTTAATACTTGAAATCCATTTACGTATTTCGCGATATCACCTGCTGTAAATTTATCAGCACCTGCAAAATGAACAACCACTTTTTCATTTTCGTGGTTATCTAATTGCTTTTTAAAACGAACTTGTTTTAAGTTTAAGATTATTTCAGTAACGTCTTCAACAACACCTTTAATGGTTGAGAATTCGTGATCAACACCTTCAACGCGTAAGCTGGTTACAGCGAAACCTTCGAGTGAAGATAATAATATGCGGCGTAATGCATTTCCGATTGTAATACCAAAACCAGGCTCTAAAGGACGGAATTCAAACTGACCTTCAGTCTCTGTAGAGTTAATCATTATTACTTTATCGGGCTTTACGAAATTTAAAATTGCCATTTGCTAATATATATTTAAGGTTATTAAATAAGTTCCAAAAAAAATTATTTCGAGTATAACTCGACGATCAGTTGTTCCTTTATGTTTTCAGGAATTTGTGAACGCTCAGGACGGTTAAGAAACTTTCCGCTCATAGTAGTTTTGTCAAAATCTAACCATGGGTATTTGTTTACTGAACCTGTTACACAATTCACGATTGCCTCTAAGGACTGTGATTTTTCGCGTACTGCGATTACATCACCTGCTTTTAAGGTATATGAAGAAATGTTTACAACAGTTCCATTAACTGTAATGTGGGCGTGAGACACTAATTGACGAGCTGCGCGACGGCTAGGTGCAATACCTAAACGATATACAACGTTATCAATACGTGCTTCGATTAATTGTAATAACACTTCACCGGTAATACCATGTGAGCGTGCTGCTTTCGCGAAAATTTTAGCAAACTGACGTTCTAAAATACCATAAGTGTACTTAGCTTTTTGCTTTTCCATTAACTGAATTGCGTATTCAGATTGTTTTGCACGTTTTTTAGTAAGACCGTGCTGCCCCGGAGGGTAATTCTTCTTTTCTAACGCCTTATCAGGGCCGAATATTGGCTCCTTGAATTTGCGGGCGATTTTTGATTTTGGACCTGTGTACCTTGCCATTTTAAATAATTGTTTTTCTTTAGTGATAAAGTAATTTTTTCTACTTCATCGGTTTTTATTATTTAAGTTGAAAACCCTTTTGGTTATCAACTCCAAACCATCTACCTAATGCAGACGGCCGGCTTTTTTGTGTTTAATTTTATACGCGACGACGTTTCGGTGGACGACAGCCGTTGTGTGGGATTGGAGTTATATCTACGATTTCAGATACTTCAATTCCGTTTGCTGTAAGCGTACGGATTGCTGATTCGCGACCTGCTCCTGGTCCTTTTATATACACTTTTACTTTACGTAAACCTGCATCGTGTGCTACTTTACCACAATCTGTAGCTGCCATTTGAGCAGCATAAGGTGTGTTTTTCTTAGAACCACGGAATCCCATTTTACCAGCACTTGACCAAGAAATAACTTGTCCTGTTTTGTTAGTTAAACTGATAATGATATTATTGAAGCTTGCAACAATATGTGCATCTCCATAACTATCTACTTTTACTACTCTTTTCTTTGCGGCTGCTTTTGCGCTTTGAGCCTTTTGTGCTTTTGCCATAATAACTTTAATGTAGGTAATCTTTTTAAAATATTTTCTGGTAAAACCAGAACTGAACTAACCCTCCTGCTGACTTTAAACTATCCGGTGTTTGTTCAAATTGAGAAAAGTCTATAAAAACTGATACCAGGTATTACTACCTGGTATTAATTAATTATTTTTTAGCAACTTTCTTTTTGCCGGCAACTGTTTTGCGTTTGCCTTTACGGGTGCGACTGTTGGTACGGGTACGTTGGCCACGTAAAGGCAATCCTTTACGATGACGTAAACCACGGTAGCAGGCAATATCTA
>JAYTSW010000139.1:0-2190 GCA_043745425.1 Sphingobacteriaceae bacterium
CGCGCGAATAAACCATCAGAAGAGAAACCCCCTGTAAACTCAATCGCATCCGAAAAGCCACCGGACAAAAAATCATTGCTGTTAACTAATTTTGTGGGAAGGTTAGATTTATTTTTTCTATTTGCCATATAAATTAAGATTAAAGTTTACCCGCTTTGGGAATAAATGTGGAAAGATAACAAGCGAGTTTATTTTATTCGGTCATACTAGTGCATCTCTTGTTCGTACATCCTTCATTTGTGCATTTATTATTTTTACAGCCAATAGATCCGCAATTGTTGATGGTTTCCTTAAAAGCATTATCACCGTTGCCATCTCCAAGATCAACGGCATCGGAAAATCCACCAGATAAAACGCCACTTGCGATAGGTACTAAATTTCTTGGAACAATTTCAGGAACCCATTTAAAGATTACTTTTCCGGCACCGATTGCCAAGGCGCCGATAAGCGCTGAAACTATATCAACGGTTGTTTTGTCTGTTGTTGGCGCTATTAAACCCTGTTGACTCGCGTTTGCTCCAATAAGTGCTCCCTGAGTACCAGCCGCAGTCCAAAAGGGAATATTTATATAGTTTAATGCTGCTGGTGTTTGAAAAAACGGCGCCCATGTGCCAGGAGTGGCAACTTTTGTAACCCAATAATTATACAATGTTATTTCGCAAACCATACCGAGCAACAAAGGAGTTTGATCGTCAAAATTTAATCCAGAATCAGAAATATTATCTTGGATGTCGGTCAATCTGGTTCCAATAGCATTTATCGGTGTTTCAGTAGTAGTAATACTACCAATCATCATTGAAATAAAATTTAATTGTTCGCCTGTCCATGGCAATTTTGCAAGAATCTTATCACTATATCCGTTAATGATATTGTAAATAACAGATTTTAATTCTATCTGCAATTGAGGCGAAGCTGCACCTGATGAACTTGGATAATAAATAGGTTGAACGTAATTGTAAATTGCATTGACTAATTCATCAACTGTTGATGCAGGAGTTAATGAACCTGAAATAGTGTCTAACCCAGCCGTAAGCTGAGATCCAAGCAAAGGATAAGGATTAAATGTTGCTATTGCCATAATACTTTTTTTAATTTGCCTACTCTTGGATTAAGCTTTTCGGCTACCGCTTGTGAATATTTTTTAAACTTTGAAAATATCTGAAATAAATGTAGAGTTGTAAAATCACAATATCAATAGTGGAAACCCACTAAATTTCATCTCATTTTTGTAGTGGAAAGTCACTAGTCTGAATGATATTTTATAGTGGATTTCCACTAAGGATTACCATAGTTTTATAGTGGGTTTCCACTAATTCAATACGGAATAAAGTGTTTAAAGTAGTTTAAATGAAAGAAAATCAATACTTTAGATTAAGCATTCTCAAATTGACGAATACCATAAATATAATAACTGTTGATGACGAGAAAATAATTCGCGCTGGACTTACATCTTTACTTAGAAATACTGAAATAAAAATTATTGGCGAAGCTGAAAATGGTGAGGAACTTTTTCCCCTTATCAAGTTAAGAAAACCAGATGTAATTTTACTGGATCTTGAGATGCCAAAGTTGAATGGTAGTAAAACTCTAAACAGACTGCGAATAGAATATCCTTTGCAAAAAGTTATTATTCTATCAAAGTATCATGATGAGGAATTGATTAAAGATGTTTTTAACAGAGGCGCAAACGCTTTTGTGTCGAAAGCTAATTGCGATGTTGATATGCTGGTCAGCGCAATAAAACGGGTAAACGAGTATGGAATCTATAAAGATAATATCCCTTGTTTGCTCAAATCACCTGGGCATAAGGACGGACATTATTACAGATTGATTTTAAGTCCGAGAGAAATTGGGATAATAGGTTTGTTGTATCAATCAAAATCTTATGAAGAGATAGGAAAGGAGTTATTTATTTCGACGAATACAGTGGAGAATCATGCAAAGTCAATTTATAAGAAAATAAAAGCAAAAAATCGTTCTGAATTCGGGATAGTTGCAACGAGATTGGGTTTAAATTATATTGGCGGAAATCAATAACCGTTAGCGATTGTAGAGGAAATCCTTTTGTCTGTTTCTTGCAAAAGATGGACGGAAACGCGACCCGTAGGGGAACGGCCAAGTTAATCTTTCAAAATAAATTTAACTTTGTCACTATGTGTACGGTTTATAGGGGGCTAGAACATTGTGGCC
>JAYTSW010000140.1:0-8005 GCA_043745425.1 Sphingobacteriaceae bacterium
ACCATATATAATTCAGAAACATCCAAACCTTTACTTTTCCAAAACTCTTTTGTTTTTTCTATTCCTGAATAGTTACTGCCTTTGCCTATTGTTTTTAAAAGTGTTTCGCAAAATAAATTATTACTGGTAAGGTTGGTATAGAAAACTATTTTTTCGAGAGCCGATGAATAATTGGTGTGCATTAATGTTTTTTCTTTTTTGATTTCAGGATTTTCTCCATCGTAATTGCTTTTTGAACAAAGAGTCGGAGTTTTTATTCCTAATTTATTTAAAGATGTTTCTAAAAATTCCGCACACAACAAAGCAGGGTCGGGGAGAGCGGCGCGCACTTCCAATTCTTTTTTATTAGGAGGAATAGTTCCTTTCACTCTTTTTTTATTTCCGAATGGATCACCCGTAACATAAGCATCATCTTCTTTGCCTGCAGCTTTCACATCGTCATCATGTTCAAGCGTAATGCTTTTATATTTTGGCCTTAAATCAATTATTGACGCTTTGCTTCCTGTTTCTTTACTTTCAAAAACAATACTGTATAAATTATCGCTGAACGATAATCCGCAAGGCGCTACGCCAAAGTAATTGCTGATGTCGCCCCAAATCCAATTGCCGGGAATATGTTGCTCGTAACAAGATGCATCACCAATAATTTTTCCTTTTAATTCTTTTAATCCTTTTTGCAATAAAACTTCAGCCCATTTATCCGTAATATCGTTCGAATCTTTTTTAGTTTTAAATAATTCTGAATTTAAAGTGGGATCTCCCGAACCGCGAATAATAATATCCCCATTTAAAACACCGGTTGCTTTATCAAAGCTTCCAGTAAAATAAATCCGAGTATCGTAACGGTAAAATTTTCCGAGTGTACCTAAGGCTGCTCCTGTAGTTACAACTTTTAAAGTACTGGCTGGAATAACAGAAACGTGAGAATTATATTCTTTAACCATATTCCCGGTTTCTGCATCTAATACACAAAAGGCAAAAGTACTGTTGTATAAAACTTTGTCGGCCTTCCAAGTCTCAACAACTTGCTCAATAGTTACAGTTTGAGAAAATGATAAAAGAGGAATAAGTAAAAAAAATAAAATGCGCATGATAACTACGGATTACGAATCTATACGAATATACGAATCTGGGTGTAAATGGGATTACGAATCAATATGAATATACGAATCATCGATTGTTAATAATGATTACTGATAATTACGAATCTGTTGGTGTTAATCTACGAATACGAATAAATTACGAATGTACGAATCTGTGTTTGGGGTAATGGTGAATTTAGGATGCTTAGGCGGTTCTATTCGTACATTCGTACCAATTAGTATTCGTAGATTTTACTGTAATTTACCGTTTTTGTATTTTTCTTTCTTTACAACTTGTCCTTTTTCGTTGTAATAGGCCCAATCGCCTTCTTTTTGATAGTCTTTTGATTCTGGTTGATATAGGGAATAACCTTCTTCTTTTACTTTACCATTTTCGTAATATTCTTTATCAGAATATTTTTTAACTTTTTTGTCGATTAAAGAAAATTCTTTAGCTGGCGTTCCATTTTCGTAATAGCAACTGCTTCTATATATGTATTGAGCGTCTTTATCTTTTTCAACAACAGTTGCTTTATTACCATTAGGAAAAAACGAGTACTCATTTTGAGCATTCCCACTAAAATATAAAATTTGTGTACGAACAGTTCCGCTTGGGTAATAAATATCTACCGAAGCACGTGCTGGGTCTGAAACAACAATGCTTCTTTCAATTTGTCCGTTCTCAAAAAAATTCTTAAATACTTTTATCTGACCATCCACATAAAATCCTTTATGTAATAAATTTCCGTTCATATAATAATCTTCCTGCCAACCTTGTAAATTATAGCCTGAGTTATTATAGCGAATAGAATCTCCGCCAAGAGAAGGAACTAATCTGTTGTACATTTTTATTCCTTGGCCAGGATCAATTGCTTCAGCCGAAGTGTAGCGCTTAATACCTGGTATTTGATCAGCAAAACGCTGAGCCAATCCAACAAATGAACTTAAACTAAAAACTAATATTAAAACTGTTAAACGCATTCTATAATAAATTTACAAAAATTCATTGTATTAAACAATTAATGTATGCCGGCCTCTGCTAAATAACGTTCAGCATCCAATGCTCCCATACATCCACTTCCTGCTGCTGTTACTGCTTGTCGGTATGTTTTATCTTGTGCATCTCCAACGGCAAATACACCTTTAATGTTAGTTTTAGATGAACCCGGTATTACTTGAATGTAACCTAATTCATCCATGTCTAACTGACCTTTAAAAATATCAGTGTTTGGTTTATGACCAATAGCCACAAAAAAACCAGTTACAATAATTGTTTTCGATTCGCTAGTCTTGTGGTTCTTTACAATTACGCCTTCAACTCCTTTTTCTCCTAAAATATCTTCCGTTTCGCTGTCCCACATAATTTCAATATTAGGCGTATTTAAAACACGTGCTTGCATTGCTTTACTGGCGCGCATTTCGCTACGACGAACAATCATGTAAACTTTTTTACAAAGTTTTGCTAAGTATGTGGCTTCTTCTGCAGCAGTATCTCCTGCGCCAACAATTGCTACTTCTTGTCCTTTAAAAAAGAAACCATCACACACGGCGCAAGCACTAACGCCACCAGCATTCATACGTAAACGTGTTTCGTTTGGTAAACCAATCCATTTTGCACTTGCTCCTGTAGAAACTATAATTGTATTGGCAGTTATTTCTATACTATCATCAATCCATACTTTTTTCGGATTACTTTTTAAATCAGCCTTTGTTACTTGTCCAAATCTCACTTCAGTTCCAAAACGTTCAGCTTGTGCTTTTAAATCGTCCATTAAAATGGGACCAGTTACGCCCTTTGGATATCCAGGAAAATTATCTACTTCGGTGGTTTCGGTTAATTGACCACCAGGTGTCATGCCTGTATATAAAACTGGTTTTAAATCGGCGCGTGCAGCATAAATTGCGGCAGTATAGCCAGCAGGGCCAGAACCAATAATAAGGCAATTAAGTGTTTTATCAGAAGACATAAGAAAGGGCTTTCATAATTATTTGAGATGTAAATTTAACTCAAGATTTAGAGATAAAGGGTATAATTCAAACATTTTATGAATAATTAAATGTAGAAAAGGGGATTTTTAGGGATAATTTATAGTTTTTGGAAGATAAGATTAGCCCAATCGTTCTTAAGTTCTTGTTTATGTAGCTTAAAATAATGCATTGATGCTAAATTAATTAACTCATCGCAATCAGTTTTAAAGAAACCACTAATAAAGAGATGCCCGCCCTGTTTTAAAGAGTTTGATAAATGAGGAATATAGGTCTTAAGTACGTTTTTATTGATATTGGCTAGGATGACATCGTAATGGTTGGTTTTTGAACTAAGAAGATCGCTACTGCCTTCAATAATTTTAATATTGGAACAGTTATTATTAGCGCAGTTTTCTTTTGCATTTTCAACCGACCATTCATCAATATCATTTCCGATAATTGTTTCGGCTCCGAGTTTATGGGCAAGGATACTTAATACGCCGGTTCCGCAACCCATATCAAAAACTGATTTATTTTTAAAATCATAATCCAGCATGTTTTTACACATGAGCCAGGTGGTATCGTGATGGCCGGTACCAAAACTCATTTTAGGCATGATGACAATATCGTAGGTATATTTCTTATCTAATTGATGAAATGGTGCGCGAATAATACAAGAATCATTTACAATTACGGGCGAAAAGTTTTTTTCCCATTCTTCATTCCAATTAATTTGCGCCATTTTTTGGGTGGTGAAAGAATAGGTGAAGTCTTCGAAAGTAAATTCATTTAAATTAACAGCCGAACTTAAATTTTCGGGAATGTAAGCTACAAACCCTTTATCGTTATTCTCAAAACTCTCGAAACCCATTTCGGCAATCGAAGAAATTAAAATATCAGAGCCGGGTTCGGGTGGAGTAACAGTAAAATTATATTGAATGTAATTCAAGGATAAAAAGTTATTGGTTAATGGTTATTCTTCATTATAATTTATCATTGGTAACTTAATAACCTTATAACTCTACAATCGATAACCTTTAAAATGAACGAATGATTTTGCAAAAATCGTCGGCTTTCAAAGAAGCGCCACCAATTAACCCGCCATCAATATCAGCGCAAGCAAATAATTCTGAAGCGTTTTGCGCATTACAACTGCCGCCGTATAAAATGGGAATCTGTAAAGCAACATCAGCACTAAATAACTCGTGAATGATTTGTCGAACATGCTGATGCATTTCTTGTGCTTGTTGCGGAGTCGCCGTTTCGCCTGTGCCTATTGCCCAAACAGGTTCGTAAGCTAAAATCATTAACGATAAATCTTTATCAGAAAAAGAACCAAGCACATTTTTTAATTGCTGACTAACAATATCGAAATGGATATTATTTTTTCGTTCTGTTAATTTCTCTCCAAAACAAAAAATAGGTTTTAAATTATTTTCTAATGCTAATTTTAGTTTTGAAATAAGTTGTTCATCTGTTTCCTTAAAATAGTCGCGGCGCTCTGAATGACCAACTAAAACATATTTACAACCAATCGATTTAATAATGGCCGCCGATACTTCGCCCGTAAATGCACCAGAAGGGTGTTCGCTGCAGTTTTGCGCTCCAGTAAAAAAATTACCGGTAGCGCCAATAAAATTAGTGACTGCAGAAATAAGAGGAAAAGGAGGAAATACAATTTTAATAACAGATTTATCGCCAGGATGTTTTGAAATAGCGGATACTAACTCGATAGCTTCGCTAAGTGTTTTGTTCATTTTCCAGTTACCGGCAACAATTTTAGTTCTGCTCATTTTATTTAATTCTTACACGCGGATCGAGAATACCGTAAGTAATATCTACCAGAATATTGATGAATACGAAAATGGTAGCAAAGATTAAAGTGGCACCCATTACAACAGGTAAATCGTTTTTAGTTAATGCTTCAAATACTTCGTAGCCTATACCTTTCCAACTAAAAATAAATTCAACAAACACAGCGCCCGCCATTAATCCGGCAAACCAACCAGAGATTGCTGTAACAACAGGATTCAAAGCGTTTTTTAAAGCGTGTTTTAAAATAATTTTATAAAAGCCTAACCCTTTTGCCTTTGCCGTGCGAATATAATCCTGAGATAAAACATCCAATAAAGAACTGCGCATTAATTGCACCACAATTGCTAAGGGTCTCATACCTAAAGTAACGGCAGGCAAAATTAAATTCTGAAGTTTCAGAACTTCGCCGTTCCAAACATCAATATCGTACATACTTCCGGTAGGTGATAAACCGGTGTATTTAGTTAAAACATAACCAAACAACCAGGCAATAATGAGTCCGATAAAAAAGGATGGGGCTGCCATTCCTAAAACTGATAAAACAAGAGACATTTTATCGTAAAAAGTATTTCGCTTAACGGCTGCAACTATCCCTAAAAACACACCAATTATGGTAGCCATAATAATGGCGGTAAAGGCTAGAACAGCGGTTTCAGGCAATGTTTCTAGGATAATATCGGATACGCGCCGTTTGGTGATATAGGATCGCCTCAAATATGGCACCTTCAAAACAACTACTTTCGAATGCCCGACTTTAAAAAGCGATAACCAAGTGTATTTATCAGGATTCAAATACCAATGACTTTCGGTATCTTCGTAATCATGAATAGAAACCACAAACAAATCGTTAAGGTATAGTCCGTATTGCTCAATTACTGGTAGATTCGTGCCTAAATCGCGATGAATGGCCTCAACAGCCTCTTTATTGGCACGTTGACCCAACATAATGGATGCTGGATCGCCTGGTAAAACGTTAAATAGGAAGAAAACCGTAGTAATAACGCCAAGCAATACAATGATACCGTAGAAGATTTTTTTGGCAATAAATTTTAACACAAAACTTGGGTTTTGAACAAAGTGCTAATTAAATAAAAATTAAGCGGATATAAAACTGTTTTTAGATAAAGTTTACTTTTACACAAACAAAAAATTGATATTCAAATCCAAATATACTTTCCTTTTAGCATTAGCTGTTTTTGTGAACGGCATTTTTGCGCAAAAAGTAGGTTTGGTTTTAAGTGGTGGTGGCTCCAGTGGTTTATGCCACATTGGTGTTCTTAAAGCACTTGAAGAAAATAATATACCTGTTGATTATATTACTGGCACTTCTATTGGCAGTTTAATAGGCGCTTATTATGCTGCAGGTTATACTCCTGCCGAAATGGAAGAGTTGGTTAAAACAACTTTTTTTCAGCAAATAACCAGAGGCGATATGCCAGCCAAATACACTTATTTTTTAAAAAAACGCGATGATTTTGCTTCTTGGCAAAGTTTTAAAGTTGCTTTTAACACCAAATTGATTAACAATCTTCCTACCAATGTAATTAACTCGGTGCCTATTGATTATTATTTAATGGAAACCTTTGCTGGTGTAAATGCTTTTGCAAAAAACAATTTCGATAGTTTAATGATTCCGTACAGATGTATTGCCTCTGATGTAGAGAGTAAACAAGTTGTTGTTTTTAGAAAAGGTGATTTGTCATCGGCTATTAGAGCGTCCATGAGTTATCCTTTTTATCTGCGACCGATTCCTATTAATGGTAAATTATTATTTGATGGCGGATTGTACAATAATTTGCCTACCGATTTAATGTATGATGAGTTTTATCCTGATTTTATTATTGGCTCTTCAGTTGCCGAACAACCAGAGCCGCCCACCGATGATAATTTGTATTTGCAGTTACGACATTTGTTAACTACTCAAACTAATTTTAAACCTGTGTGTGATAATGGTGTGCTTATTGAACCTTGGTGTGATATAAATATTTTTAATTTCGAAGAGGCTAAGCGTTTAATTGATAGTGGTTACGTTTCAACTATGAGGGCCATGCCCAAAATAAAATTATGTGTTGAACGGTTGGCAGATAATGAAGCTTTAAAAAACAGGAGAGCTTTGTATAAAAAAACAACAAACAAGGATAGCATAATGTTTGATAAAGTGGAGATTTATGGCGTTAATAAAAAAGTAGAATCGTTTATTAAAAGCAGTATTTTTTATGAAGGTAAACCTTTTACATTATCGAGATTAAAAAAGCAATATTTTAGGTTAACAAGCGATGATAAAATAAAATCTGTTTACCCGATTGCAGAAAAAGATACAAGTCGCCAAGGGTTTTACACTTTGAAGCTTATGACAAAAAAAGAAAAAAATTTTTTTATTGACCTCGGAGGGAACATTTCGAACCGACCAATAAGTGAGGCGTTTTTGGGATTGCAATACAATTATATTGGCAAAATTGGTTTTACAGCTTATGCAAATGGTTATTACGGGAAGTTACATGGAAGTACGCATACCAAACTGCGTTTCGATTTTCCGGGTAAAGTGCCGTTTTATATAGAACCTGCATTTACTTATTCGCGATGGGATTATTTTAGAAGTAGCGCATTATTTTATGATTTTGAAAAACCCGCTTATCTTCTTCAAGAAGACCGTTATGGTGAGTTAAATGTTGGATTACCATTAGGCAATGTTTCTAAGATAGTTTTATCAGGCGGTTATGCTGAATGGGCGAACAAATATTACCAAGCGGATAATTTTACCAGATTAGATACTGCCGATGCTACTTATTTTGATTTTTCTTATGGCCAAGTTTCATATGAACTCAATACGCTAAATAGAAAACAATACGCAACAAGTGGCACTAAGGTTCATTTCAGATCTAAATATATAAATGGAGCAGAAAGTTTTTATCCCGGAACAACTTCTATAGATTCAGTTAATACAATTAATTTTCCGAAGCACAGCTGGGTGCAACTTAAATTTACACTTGATAGTTATATTCGGACCTTCAAAGGATTTAAAATTGGTGTTTTTGCAGAAGGTGTTTACTCTACGCAATCGTTTTTCAGAAATTATACGGCGAGTATTTTATCAGCACCTGCATTTAACCCAACATTAGAAAGTCAAACTTTATTTATTC